>CBDUUX010000098.1:0-1543 GCA_965370515.1 uncultured bacterium | reverse complement strand
AATTTGGCAAAGTTTATTGGGGCTGGTAATTGTGGCTGGCTCAATTGTAATTGCTGGTGTAGTGGGATTGGTTATTTTTAAAGATCCTACAGCGTTATTGGTTCCAAAGCTTTATGGACCTGAGTAAAACAGATGAATAGGCTATTGGTAGCGATAGAGCCAAAAATTTACGATGCTTTTGAGGGAGTGGGTACTATTGGTCAGGTAGCACCTGAACCTCTTGGTCAGTTTGGAAGTATCCTTTCGGGGGTAATTGGTTTTATGACTTTAGCGGCAATTGTTTATTTCATTTTTCGCTTAATTATCGGCGGTTATTCCTGGATGACTGCCGGAGGAGAATCTTCAAAAGTGCAGACTGCTCAAGCTATTTTATGGCAAAGTGTTTTGGGGTTGACTATTGTGCTTTTGACAATGGTGTTTGTTAATTTGATTGGCTTTTTACTGGGCGGAATTGACTTACTGGATCTTAGCTGGTTAAAGAGTCTTTTTTAAAAATGGCTGAAAGAATTGAAAATCCTCTGCTTTCTGGTGATTTAAAAAGTCCTGATTCTACCCAAGCGGCCGATATTTTTCGAGAAAATATTATTGGGGGAATAGTGGGAATATTTATTACCGTGGCTGTTATCTTTTTCCTTATCCAGTTTTTACTGGGAGGAATAGCCTGGATTGTTTCCGGGGGAGACGAAAATAGGGTTAAGGCGGCTCGGGACAAGCTTCAAAACGCGCTAATTGGTTTGGTGGTAGTTTTTTCTATTTTTGCAATTATTAAATTAATCGGCTATGTTTTCGGGATTACTGAGTTAGAAAATTTAGGTATTCCCTTAGTGCCTTTAATCTAAGTTTGCAATTTTTTACTTAAAGTTCTATGATTGGTAAGTAAATTTAATAGTTAAGAAAAATAATTAATTTTTAAAAAAAGGAGGTGAGAGAACAGATGAATTTGATAAAACAAGTATTTGCGTTTGAGTTTGCAGGTCCTAATGGTGAGGGAAGAGTGTCAGAATCGGTTAATTTGGCTCCTCCAACTGATTTTGCTGCGTTGGGAACTGTAACTATAACTAAAATGATTTCGGGGATAATTTCTTTTTTGATGATTGCCGCTTCTTTGATCTTTTTCATAATGTTGGTTATGGGCGGGATTAGATGGATTATGTCTCAGGGTGATGAGACAAAGGTAAAAGCAGCTCGAGATCAGGTTCAGCATTCCCTAATTGGCTTGGTAGTGGTTTTTGCGGCTTGGGCAATTATGCAGTTAATCAGTTCAGTTTTTGGAGTTGATATTTTTACCAATGCTTTGAGTTTGCCGTCGTTTTTTACTCTTTAGTGGACCTGGATAATTATTGGCCCAGGAACTAAAGGAAAGTAAAGTAAGATTATATTTTAAAAAAGTAGATTTTAAAAAACAAAGAAAGGGGGTGAAAAAATAAATGTCTTTATTAAGAAAAGTATATGCAGAGGAGGTTAATTTGGCTCCTCCAACTGATTTTACTGCGTTGGGAACTGTAACTATAACTAAAATGATTTCGGGGATAATTTCTTTTTT
>CBDUUX010000097.1:0-1601 GCA_965370515.1 uncultured bacterium | reverse complement strand
TCTTTGGAATTAAAAGCATTATGGGGAGTAATCATTACATTGGGTTTTTCTCGCAGTAAATGAACCGCCACTAATTCTTTTAAATCATCATTGGAAATATAGCTGGAAAAAAGAGCTTGAGGATCATCCAAGTTTTCTTCTTCTTCCAAAACATCTAAGCCTGCTCCTGCTAAAATTCCTTGCTCTAAAGCCCAAAGAATACTTTCTGTTTCAATTACTGGTCCCCGGGCAGTGTTAATTAAAATGCTGCCCTTTTTCATTAGTTTGATGTTGTTGCGGTTAATTAGATGATGGGTGGCCTTGCAGTAGGGAACATGGAGGGTGACTACATCTGATTTTTTTAAGCAGGCCTCTAGGGGCACCCTTTTGTAGCCTAACTTTTTTTCCAGCTTAGGGTGTCCTTTTCGAGTCACCCCTAAAACTTTCATCCCAAAAGCTTTGGCATATTTTACGACCCATTGGCCAATAGAGCCCACGCCAATAATGCCAATAGTTTTCCCGTTTAAATCAAAGCCAGTCAAACCGGCAGGGGAAAAACTGCCCTGTTTTACCCGGTTAGCCCCTTCTACAATCCGCCGGGACAAGGCTAAAATTAAAGCAAAGGTGTGTTCAGCCACCGTGTTTTCCCCGTAAGAGGGAACATTGGCAATAATAATCTTTTTCTTTTTGCAAAAATTTAAATCAATATGATCATATCCAGTGGAGCGGGTAGCAATCATTTTTAATAAGGGAAGTTTTTTTAGGATTTTTTCGGATAAATCAGAGTAAATAAAGGTGGAGAGAATTTCATATTCGCTGGTAGTTTTTATATCTTCCTCAGCTTCAAAGGGGTAAACATCGGCTTTTAGCTTTTTGGCGTAATCAGGCAAAATATCTTTTTCCCACTCCTTTAATTCAAAAAAACCAATTTTCATTATGTTCTCATCATAAAGAGAAAGCATTAATAATTCAAGCGCTTTTTGCTATTACCAACTGCCGCCGCCGCCGCCGCCAAACCCTCCGCCAGAAGAGCCACCGCCAGAAAAACCTGATCCGCCAGACCAGGAAGATCCTCCTAACCACTGACCTTGGGGAGAAGAAACTAAGTTGGAAGCTGCTTGAGCAGAGAAGTGGTTTAAGTCGTAAGCTAATCTGCTGGTAGTGACTCCGGCAAAGTATTTCGGCGGTTCTACTCCTAAAGCGGCCATATCTTTACTTAGTTTTTTGACTACCCCCAGACAAATTGCTAAGGGAAGAATTTCTTCTAAGAAAAGATGTTTCTCAGATATTTCTTCTCGCCATTTGCCCTTGTTTACATAGTATCGCAAGCCTACGGTTTGCCTAAAAAGAGAATAGCCCCAAGCGGTTTTTTGGGGCATGGCCTTAATTAAAAAGATCGCTGGCAGAATTGAAAATAGAGTGAGTAAAATCGGACCTGGGTTGGCCGTCATAGTCGTGAAAAAGACAGAACCAGTAAAGGCGGCCACGATTAAAGCCGCAAAAATGCCCACCCATTTAAGCCTGATTTTAGCAGGATTACCGGTAAAGATTTTTTCGTCAGCCAAATGCTGATAGAGCTTTTTTTTAAACTCCTCCAGATGAAGATAGAATTTATTTTTTAA
>CBDUUX010000096.1:0-1692 GCA_965370515.1 uncultured bacterium | reverse complement strand
TTCCCTTACTAATTTCTTGGGGCTGATAAGAATCAACCAATACTCCGGCCTTGCCGACAATTTCTGGTAAAGAACCTGCCTTGCCGGCAACTACCGGCACTCCCAAGCTCATCGCTTCCAGTACGGGAAACCCAAACCCTTCCCAAAAAGAAGGGATGCAAAAAACCTCTGCTCCCTTTATCAAAACTGGGACCTCCTCATCTTCAACAAAACCGGTGAAAACAACTTTGTCTCCCAACCCCAGCTGATTAACCTTGTTAAATATTTCTTCATACAGCCAACCCTTTTTACCGGCAATGACCAATTTCACTTTTAAACTGGGGTTCTCCTTAAGCAAAATCCGGTAAGCCTCAACCAAGCCCACAATATTCTTACTGGGCTTTAAAGTGCCCAGATAAAACAGGTAATCTCCTTTAATGCCGTATTTCTTTCTTATTGCTTTTAATTTTAGGCTATAGCTTTTAGCTTTAAGCTTTAAGCTTTTAGTTTTCTTGTATCCAGGATAGGCCACCACAACCTTGTCTTTACCCAAGCCATAGTTACTTACTACATCTTTTTTCGTAAACTCGGAAATAGCAATTACCTTGCTCGCTTTTCTGGCTGACCACTTCGTCCAAGTTTTTAACTGAAACAGGTCTTTTTTAGTAAATTGCTCTGGAAATTTTAAAAAACCCAAATCCATGATCGAAACCACAAGCGGGATAGGAGAGAAAGCAGGACCATAATGAGAAGGAGTAAAAAATACATCTGGCTTGGGGCTTCCTTTAAAAAGTCTTTTTACCAGTACTGTCCAGGTCCAAAACTGACCCCTTCCCAAAATTTCATATTTCCACCAATCAGTCTCTGGGGGTAGATCCAAAAGAGGGGACTGTTTTAAAAAAATTAAATACCGCTCCCCTGCCCTACTCTTCTTTCGTAAATTATGCAAACCCCAAAGCACGCCAAGAGCAAACATGTTCACTCCTACCCGATTTTTTAAATTAGCCTCATTGCCATCAATTCCAATCAAAAGAGAAGCTTGGTTTTTCAAACTAATCATTGAGGCCTTTCTCCTATCGCCCAAATATCCCAAGAAAAAATTTCTTTTAATCCCGGCAACCAAATTGGGCGCAAAAACCAATAATCAAGCTTATCTCTAATTCTAATTAAATGAAACCTGCTATCGGTCCAAGCCCTAACCTTAAAGCCGGTTTTTTTCAGCTGTTCAGTCACCGAACCCCTTGTTTGTTCATTAATATGCACTCTCTTATCATAATCGGATCTAAGATCTCTGGCAACTATTCGCCCTTCTTTAAAGAAAAATCGCCAAAAAGGAAGAGCGAGGAAATTAAGCCAGCGAGTAAAAAAAGGATAGCCCCAATTCAAAAAAAGCTTATTAGGGGCTGTATGAACGATTAACTTCCCTCCCGGCTTGAGGGAATTGAAAAATTTGGACAAAACTAAATCAACCTCTTTTTTTGTTAAATGTTCCCAGACATCTAAAAAGTAAATCAAATCGAAAGAATTGTCCTTTAGATTTAATTCTTCAACGTCACTTTTAATGAGTTTGATATTTCCCGCTTCTTTCTTAGAAAGCTTCTTCTTGCCTTGTTTTAATAGATTTAGGGCAGCTGAAGAATAATCAACTGCCCAAACCTCAGCTGCTCGTCTGGCCAACCAAAGGCTAGCATCTCCCCGGCCACAACCAAAGTC
>CBDUUX010000095.1:0-1695 GCA_965370515.1 uncultured bacterium | reverse complement strand
TTGGCAATTGCCACTTTTTTACTCAGTTTTTTGGCAGGGGGAATAATAAAGTTTATTCCTCTTAATAAAAAGCCTTTGCTGGCAGGGGCTTTAATTGGGGCAGTGATCTTACTTAACTTTAATTATTTTCAGCCCGAAAAGCCAATTCATATTTCTGATCAAGAGAAGTTGTTTTCTCAAAAAGGGTGGAATCGGTTGCAAACAGATGCTATTTTTGATTACCTGCCTAAGTCAGCTCCTTTTCCTCCTACCGCTCCTGCTCCAAAAACAGTGCTTTTAAGAGAAGGCAGTAGCGAAAACCAATTAGAAGTAAAGGATTTTGAGCAAGGTACTGACTGGCTAAAGTTTAGAATTTCCATTCAAAATGAAGGGGAAATAATGATGCCTGTTTATTATTTCCCCGAGTGGCGAGGCTGGTTGGATAAAGAAGAGGTGGAGCTGAGTTATGAGGAAGATTTGGGAAGAATTATTATGAAGGTTCCTTCGGGAGAGCACCAAGGGGAATTGCGCTTGACCAATACTCCGGTAAGGGCTTGGGGTAATTTTATTTCTCTAATTGCCTGGTGGAGCTTATTGGGGATTGTTTTTAAACCAGTTCTATGGCGAATGTTCAAAAAGTAGATAAACCTGTTTTTGGTGAATTAAAAAAGAAAACCTTATCCGGGGTAGGAGTTTTGGTTTTAAGAAATTTATTAATGCAGCCGATTTCCTTTTTTGGTTTTATTTTTCTTTCCGTATTTTTAAAAACATGGGAGTTGGGAGTTTTTTGGGCAGTTTCGGAAATAGTTGGTTTTTTGGGATATTTTTCTGATATCGGTTTGGCCGCGGCCGTAATTCAGAAAAAAGAGAAACCGACGAAGAAAGAATTAAGGGCTATTTTCACAATTCAGCAAATATTGGTTTTGGGAGCGGTGGGGATTATTTTGTTACTTACGCCTTTATTGGAAAAAAAATATGATCTGGCCGGTAATATGTTTCTTTACCAGGCTCTTCTTTTTGGGTTTATCGCCTCTTCTTTAAAAACAATTCCCTCTGTTTTACTGGAAAGAAAATTGCAATTTAAAAAAATAGCAGTAGTGGATTTACTGGAACAAATTACTTTTACCGGTTTGGCGGTATTTTTGGCTTGGAAGGGATTTGGAGTAAACAGCTGGGCTTGGGCAGTCTTATTCCGCTCTTTACTGGGGGTTGTTTTAATCTATATTCTTTGTCCGTGGCCAATTGGGATAAATTTTGGTTTTAAAGCGATAGGGAAGCTTCTTAAATTTGGAGTTCCTTTTCAACTGAATTCTTTTTTGGCGATGTTTAAGGATCGCTTGATTAATATCTTTCTTTGGGGAGTCTTGGGAAGTGAAGGGGTAGGGGTTTTGGGTTGGGCCCAAAGATGGGCTCAAATGCCCTTGAGGTTTTTAATGGACCAAGTGATTCGGGTTACTTTCCCGGCTTATTCTAAGCTGCAGGACCAAAAAGAGCGCCTAAAGTTGGCGATTGAGAAAAGTGTTCTTTTAACCAATCTTTTAGTTTTGCCGGTTTTAACGGGAATGGGAATTTTAATGCCTAAAGTAGTTTCTTTCTTTCCTCAATACAACAAATGGGATATAGGGATAATTCCTCTTTGGCTCTATTTAGGGAATTTTGCCCTGGGAGTAGTTACCACTCCCTTGGTTAATGCTTTTAATTCGGTTGGGAAAGTAA
>CBDUUX010000094.1:0-1858 GCA_965370515.1 uncultured bacterium | reverse complement strand
ATTTATTATATTGTATATACTAAACAATTTTTAAAAATCCTTCTTTTTTTTAAAAAATAATTTAAAAAAATAAAAGCCCTTCAGCAAAGGCCAAAGGGCTTAAAATTGACGAGCTCCCCCTATTGGAAACGTTTAGAACTTTTTTTATAAGTGATGAAACTGAAAAGGTGTATCGGAAGTTGTAAAAAGTTACCGAATTATTGAGTTAGTACACGTGTCTCTATTTAATAAATTTTTCCAAAAATACTTTTTTGTCTCGAACGGAATAGGAATATCTTTTCTTTTTAATTGCCTTGATTAGTAATATGATTAAAAGCATTTCTAAAAGATAATCGTAAAGGTCTAGTCATACTAATATATTTATATTCGAATAAAGTTATGTCAAATGTTGAGATCTGACTTCATTGTCTGTTTTTTTTATAAATATATCAAAGGGGTTTGACTACAATATAATAAGTTTTAACGGATCTAAATCCTCGACAGTCAATTCACCTAACTTTTTTGGTGTTTTCGAAGTGCCGAAAGCGTTTGAGTAAACAACGACGGGGCGAACCAGTACAATCACAACCTCAGGAGGGCATATACAATCGCCTGCGGAGGGTAATTCACCACGTTATGCAAAATGGCCGGGGCCACGACACTGCCAGTCTTCTCTCTGATAAAACCAAGGATCAGTCCGAGGAAGAACGTCCAAAAACCGTGTAGCCACATCAGATCGAAATTTCCCAGGATTGGATTGAAAGGAGCCAAAACATGCCAAAATCCGAAGAGCAATGAGGTAATAACCAATCCCCAGCCCCAGTTCACGCCGAAGAAGCGATAGGAGCGGCCGAAAGCCTCATTGAGTCGCGATTGGATATAGCCCCGAAACAGTATTTCCTCACCAGGGCCGATGAATACATAGAAGTAGACAAAATCTGAAACTACTTTGCCAATCTTCGTCATTAATAACGGCATAAAAATTACAGGCATAAAGAGAAAGAGCGCATTAACTACACCCAGATTGCCCGCAGTGGGCTTGTTTCTTAACATCCACGCTACTACAAAGAGCAGCACAACCTCAATAGTCGACACAAGTAATGCCTCCCCCCATCTCTCCCAGTTTAGTAAAGTAAGTACTACACTAAGCAGAAGTATAGGGATGAAACCGGTCGCTACCACGTTCAGATGGTACTTTAGATTCCTGAAGGAAATCCCGTAAGCAGCGTGGTTTCTCCGAGTCACAGCTATAAAAACCAGAGGGATGGCAATCACCACGGTATATTCAAGGAAATACCGCTGTAAAACTTGGCTTTCCCACTCACCGAATGATGAAATCCGTATAGCCTTAAAGACTAGAATCACTAGAAGGGAAAACAGAAACCGTCTCAAGAATCGCCTTAATTTTGGATTGTGTGTGATTCATTTTGGAACTCTCCTTTGCCTAAATCCGGGAGTGAGCATTTCGCCTAACTAGTTCATATTCAAACTAAGTTTAGAAGTCTTTTAATATCTCTAATACGACAACTCTTTCAAAAATCCTTCTTTTTTAAAAAACCCCAATGAAAAAGCCCCTCAGTTTGATTGCCAAAGGGCTGGAAATTGTCAAGCTCCCCAGACAGGACGAGTTTCGCAACTTTTGTTTAAATAATGAAGCTGAAAAGGTGTATCAAAAGTTAGAAGAAATAATTGGTATCTGTTAAGAACTTAAAAAAGGCAGAAACTTCAATTAAGAAGCCCTGCCTTTTGATTATCTTGGCTCCTCCTATTGTGGACAGCTTTAAAACTTTTTTATAAACTTTATTTTAAAAAGAACTCTAGCTCTTACTGTGAGTTTTAGTAGATAGCTCGGCAATTTCTCGCTCTAAATGGGCTGGAT
>CBDUUX010000093.1:0-1861 GCA_965370515.1 uncultured bacterium | reverse complement strand
TTGATCTGGATACTATTCATGAAATTGATGCCGGATTTGGCACCTTTTTACTGACCCGAAAAAAAATTATGGATCAACTGAAGGGCTGGGACGAAGAGTACTTTTTTTATGGAGAGGACCTGGATCTTTTTTACCGGATTAAGAAGTTAGGTTATAAAGTAATTTTTTATCCCGAAGTTTTACTTACCCATTACAAGGGAGGAAGTTCGGGCTTGAGAAAAGAGTCTAGGAGGGTGGGAATAAAAGTTGATAAGCAAACTAGGATTAAAACGGCTAAGGCCTCTGTTAAGGCAATGGGTATTTTTTATCGTAAGTTTTATCAAGAAAAATATCCTTCCTGGTTAACTTTTTTGGTTCTTGCCGGAATTAAGGTAAAAGGTTTTTTTAGGATTTTAATTCATCAACTAAAGTGAAAACAATTGTTTTTGACGCCCGAATGTATGGACTTTCTCATGCCGGCATTGGCCGCTACGTTAAAAATCTTCTTTTGGCTTTTAAGGATTTGAATCCCGAGTTTTCTTTTAAGCTTTTGGTTAATGAAAAGGAATTAAAAACAGTTAAAAAGGAGTTGGGTGACTTTTATCAATACTATCCTCTTAAAAGCGGGCATTATTCGCTTAAGGAGCAAGGAGAGGTCAAAAAGGTTTTGGGGAAATTAAAACCAGACTTGGTTCATTTTCCTCACTTTAATGCCCCGGTTTTTTATTCAGGCAAGTATGTGGTCACTATTCATGATTTGATCAAGCATTTTTTTAAAGGCAAGGCGACTACTACCAAGAGGGCTTTCAGTTATTGGCCTAAATACTTTGGCTACCGCTTAGTGGTTCGAAGAGCAGTGAAAAGAGCCAGAGCAGTTATTGTCCCTAGTTTTTGGTGGAAAGAAAAATTAGCTGATGTTTATAAAATCAGAAAAAATAAGATTTTTGTTACCTGGGAAGCAGTAGACCCCTCTTTTTTGGAAAAAGAAAAAATTAGTATTCAAAAAGAAAAATTAATTTTAAAAAAGCAGGGCTTAGAGAATAAGCAATTTTTTGTTTATACCGGAAGCGTTTATCCTCACAAGAATATTGAAAGGCTGATTAAAGCTTTTAAAATGCTAGATAGAAATGAGATGTTTTTGGTGATAGTTTGCTCCAGAAGTGTTTTCCAAGAAAGGCTGGAAAAAATGGTTAAGGGGTTGGGAATGAGTAAGCAGGTAAGGTTTTTAGGCTTTGTTCCGGATTCTGAGTTGAAAGTTTTATACTCAAAGGCGATCGCCTTGGTTCACCCCTCTTTAATGGAGGGATTTGGTTTAACAGGATTGGAGGCAATGAGCTGTGGTTGCCCAGTGCTCTCTTCAAACAGCAGCTGCTTGCCAGAGGTTTATCAAAAGTCAGTTTTATACTTTAATCCTTTAAAAGAAGAGGAGATAAAGCAAGCGATGAAAGAGATAATTAATGACCAAATTTTAAGAAAGAAACTTATTGCTCTTGGACACAAGCAAGCAGCTAAATATTCTTGGAAAAAAACTGCCTTGCAAACTCTTGAAATTTACAAAAGGGCAGTTTGAGAATGAAAGATAAGAAAAAAATAGCTGTTGTTTATGATTGGGTCAATCAATGGGGTGGGGCGGAGCGTGTAGTTTCTTTAATCGGAAAGATTTATCCGGGTTCTGATCTTTATACCGGCGTTTATGATTCGAAAAAAGCCCCTTGGGCGAGAAAACATTTTAAAAACGTTTATCCTTCTTTTTTAAATTATTTACCCTTAGCGAAAAAAAAGTATTATTGGTATTTCCCCCTATTTCCTTTAGCTTTTGGGAGTTTTGATTTTACCAATTATGACCTGGTTATTTCTTTAACTTCTTATCCAGGGAAATTTA
>CBDUUX010000092.1:0-1916 GCA_965370515.1 uncultured bacterium | reverse complement strand
TTGGGAGGCTTTTATTTTACCTTAGGTAATTTCCGGCTTTATCGAGGTTATCAAAATACCCAGCTAAATCGCTGGACAGAGGCGAAGAGCGTGACTATTAAGGCTCAGGAATCTTTGGAAAAGTCCTTGGGTTATTGGCAGCGATCTTCAAACTCCAAGCTGCTCTGGCTGGCGCAAACTAGTCAAAAAGGAGCAATGGTTTTAAGCAGCGCTGCTGATCTCTCAAGTTTGGCTCTAGATTTAAGTCGAGCAATTTGGGAGGAAGAAGGAGAGGCAAGTGAGCTTAGTGAAGAAATTGAGATTAAGCAAGAAGTTTTTGCTCGAGACCTAGGGCTTTTGGAAGCCCAACTAGCAAGCAAGGTTAATTTCCTCCCCCTAGGTTTAAATCAAAGATTAGTCGGCTGGCAAGAGAAAATTGATCAAGCGCAATTAGTTTTAGAAAAGAGTAGTCGCCTGCTTCCTGATCTGTCTTGGTGGTTGGGAGAAGATCAGCCCCGGCGCTTTTTAATTGTTTTCCAAAACAATATGGAGTTGCGGCCCACCGGAGGATTTATTGGTTCCTTAGCGACTTTGGAAGTAAGTGGAGGAAAGATAGTCCAGTTTAAAGTTGAGGATGTCTACACGGTGGACGGTCAACTTAAGGGACACGTAGAGCCGCCTCTTCCGATTAAGGATATTTTAGGAGAAGGAGGTTGGTATTTGCGCGATAGTAACTGGAGCCCAGACTTTCCCACTAGCGCTGATAAAATCAGCTGGTTTTACAAAAAAGAAACGGGCAAGGAAATAGACGGAGTAATTGCTCTTAATTTAACTTCGGCCCAAAAGATTCTTTCCCAAATAGGAGAGATTTACTTACCTGATTTTGAAGAAAAGATCAATGCCGATAATCTTTTTGCGAAAGCGGAATTTTACTCGGAAACCAATTTCTTTCCCGGTTCTTCCCAAAAAGCCTCGTTTTTAACCGCTTTAACCGGCCAGCTTTTGGCGGTAATTCAAAATACTCCCGATCAAGTTTGGCAGCCCTTGTCTTTGGCTCTTTGGGAGTCACTGGAAGAAAAAGAGCTTTTAATTTCCACTACTAATGAAAAAGCCAACCAAGCTTTAAAAACAAATAATTGGGATGGTCGAATAAAATCAGTGGTTATTGGTCGGGAAAACAGTGTGGGCGATTTTCTTTTTCCGGTGGAAGCAAATTTGGGCGTGAACAAGGCCAATCATTTCTTGCGCCGGAGCTTGAGTTTATTAATAGAAATGAATAAAAAAGACAAACTAGATCATTTATTTCAAATTTATTATGAAAATACGAGCCAAACTACCGAGTGGCCGGGAGGAGAATATAAAAACTATTTAAGGCTTTTTGTTCCCCTGGGAACAGAACTTAATCAGGTCGCTATTTATGATCCCCTTAAAGGGAGAGAACAAAGTTTAAAAATAATTCCTCAAGAAAAAATTAAGCAAAGTGAGGAAAAAGGAAAGTTAGTTTTAGGCTTTTCAGTGACGGTGCCAATTAATTCTCGCCGAGTGGTAGAGGCAAGTTATTCCCAAAAACTAAAGGTTGACCAAGATAATTGGCACTACTTGCTGTATTTGCAAAAACAATCCGGCTTGGGTAATACTCCCCTAACCGTTTTGTTTTCTTTACCTTCAGGTTTGAAGCCTTTGGAAATTAATCGGACAGCTACTTTAACCGATCAAGGCTTAGTTTTTGAAGGTCAGTTTACAAGCGATTGGCCGATTGCGATTGAATTTAGCCGCTAGGGTATAATCTAGGAAATGAGAAAGTTATTTACTTTTTTAGCACTTATCTTACTTAGTTTAACCTTTTTTTCCTCTCCTGTTTTGGCGGCGGAGTGCCGGGAAGGATGGGCTGGAAGCGATAGCTTAGTGGATTTAGCCCGATATGAGAAAGAATGCCT
>CBDUUX010000091.1:0-2002 GCA_965370515.1 uncultured bacterium | reverse complement strand
AATGACTTTGGAATGTTGCCCTTTGTCCTGGCCCCTTGTCTTTTATTGGGATTTTATGCCGCTTCTGTTGAGCGAGAAACCAAGTTAAAGCAGGCTAATCTTTTGTTTTTTGCCTGGTTATTAACTGCTCCAATTGCTTCAGCCTTAACTGTTGATGGAGGAAATCACGCTACCAGGCTGTTTTTGATGCTCCCTCCTTTACTGTATTTTGCCTCTTTGGGAGTAAAGCATCTTTTAAGTTTCAAGAATAAATTACTTGTTAAAGGGGTTTTAGTATTGCTGATCACTGCTTTTATTGGAGAAGGGATTTTTTATTCTCATCAGTATTTTTTCCACTATCCCCGAGAATCTTGGGAGTATTTTGACTATGGTTATCAAGAAGTCTTTTCCTATCTTAAAGAGCATGAAGCTAAATACGATCAAGTATTTATTAGTTCAGCTAAATCCCCACCAGTATTACCGCTTCTATATTGGTTGCAAATAGATCCTAGTATTCTTAAAAGTAATTATCAAAGCCAAGATTGGCAGGTTGATGTTTCCCCGGGATTTGACGGATTTAAGTTGGGGAAATATTATTTTGGCGAGGCGCAAAATCCTCTTGCTCTGAGTCAGTTTTTATCTCCTAAAATGATTTATTTGGCTTTTCAAAATACTGCCGTAGTTCCTGGAGATTGGAATTGGGAACAATCTCCTCCGGATGGGATTCGGGTTTTAAAGGTGGTTAAAAGACCGTTTGCCGATATGCCTTTAATTTATCTTTTAACGGGGGTGGAAAATTAAGATAAAAAAGAATATTTTAGAAAATAAACTATTGTTGTTGGTTCTAGCTTTAGCTTTTCTTCTCCGTTTTTGGCGGGTTTGGGAGATTCCGCCGTCCTTAAATTGGGATGAGGTCTCAATCGGCTACAATGCTTATTCGGTGATGAAGACCGGGCGGGATGAGTGGGGAAAGTTTTTGCCGCTTCATTTTCGCGCTTTTGGGGAATATAAACTCCCAATCCAAATCTATGCTTCTATTCCCGGAATATGGCTGTTTGGTTTGAATGAGGTGGGAGTGAGAATTACTCCGGTTATTTTTGGAAGCCTAACGGTATTATTAACTTATTTTTTGGCCCAAGAAATTTTTAAAGACAAAAAAGTTGCTCTGCTTTCTGCTTTTTTACTTGCTGTTTCTCCCTGGCATATTCAGCTTACCAGAGCTTCCCTTGAGTCTGCTACAGCAATGTGCTTAATGATTGGCTTTTTGCTATTTTTTCTTAAAGGACTTAAAAAGCAAAAATTCTTTTTACTAGCTGCCATTTTAGGAGGATTGTCAATCTATACTTATAATGCAGAAAGGGTTTTTATTCCTTTGTTTCTATTGGGGCTAGTTTTTATTTTTCGTCAGCAGTTAATGTTTTTGAAAAAGAAGAAGATTGTGTTTTTGGCAGGAGTGATTTTTGCCTTATTTATTCTTCGCTTATTGCCAAGTATCTTTGCTGCTGAGGCTCAATCTCGATATCAACTAGTTAGTTTTACTAGTGATCCTGGCTTTGTATTAAGAATTAATGAAGCAAGAGGAAACTTAGAACTGCCCGTTCCTTTACCCCGATTGGTTCATAATAAAATTACCCATTTTCTGGTTATTTTTGGTGGTAATTTCTTGGCTCATTTTTCTCCTTCTTTTTTATTTTTCAAGGGAGTAGGACATCATCAGCACCATGTTCAGGGAATGGGGGAACTGTATTTAATAGAATTGCCTTTTTTGCTCTCGGGAATTTGGTTTTTGTTTAAAAAACAAAAAAAAGAAATCAAGCGCCTATTTGTCCTTTGGATTGTTTTGGCCGCCGTGCCGGTATCAATGACTTTTGACTCTATTCCTCATGCCCTAAGAAACCTGGTAGTTTTGCCTTCCTATCAGCTACTTGGTGCTTATGGTTTTATTAACCTTTTAAAGACTTATAGGAAAAATAGGAAAGCTTATCTTGGCTTACTCTGCATTTCCATTATTGTTTTTGTTGCT
>CBDUUX010000090.1:0-2024 GCA_965370515.1 uncultured bacterium | reverse complement strand
CTTTAAATACCGACCGGCTTTAGCTGCTTGCTTTTTTCCTAGAGAAGTTAAGCCAAAACCAGGAAGACGACCGTAAACCAGTCTTTGGGGATTATCAACCTCACCATGGCGCATAAAGTAAATTTTAACCACAAAGCTATTGTAGCACGCTTAATTCTCTTCAAGAAGAAGTTCTTTTTTACGGCTATCCACCAGTAAGGAAAATTCCGGATCCAAGACTCCGGCTCGGCCAAGCAAAAAAGGAACATTGGGATTATCGACAAAAAAACAAGGAGCCTCAAATTCCCAATCATCCAACCTCATTTTAACCCTAGCTAACCAGCTTTTTACTCCCGTTCCTTCTACTCCGGCCATTTCTACTTCCGATAAATCTTTTAAATTAAAGCCTAACTGGCCGGCAATAAAAGAGGGAAGAATTGAAGCTGTCGCCCCGGTATCAATAATAAACTGAAACTCTAAATATTCTTTTTGATCCTCAAACCACAAGCCAACCGTCACCAGGGGAAGAAAAACTTCTCCTAAATCAGGCAGTTTCTCGTAAACAAAAGGGTATTTATGTTTGGTAGCGCCAACGACCCGCCGGTAAACGGGCAATAACCACTTTTTTAAAATCAACATTTTTTTCCTCTAAAACCACCCAAAGTTTTTTAATATCCTCACCCCAACCAGCCACCCGCCCCGCTTTTTTGTAAATCGCAAAAAAACCCTCCCCATATCTTTTCACCACCTTTTTTTGATAAGCGTATGGGGTAATTCCAAATTCACTCATTTTTTAATTAAGCTGTTAATTTTAATTTTTTCCCTAACTCCACCCATTACTTCTTGAACCACTTTTCTTGCTTTTTTAGTGCTTTCTATTAATATTTCTTTGGCTTTTTTAGGCCGATCTTCATAATATTTTCTTCTTTCCCGAATCGGTTCCAAAAAATCATTTAAAATCGCAAAAAGTTTTTCTTTGACTTCTACGTCCCCAACCTTACCAGCCCTATATCTTTTCTTTAAATCAGCTACTTCATCTTTATTGGGATTAAAAGCATCATGGTAAATAAAAACCGGATTTCCCTCTACTTTTCCCGGATCAGAAGCATGAATTCGGTTCGGATCAGTATAACAAGCCATCACTTTTTCCTTTAATATTTTCTCATTATCAGAAAGCAAAATCGCATTATGGCCGCTTTTGCTCATTTTCAGTTTTCCGTCCGTACCCACCAATCGAGCCACTCGGCCCACTTTTCCCTGAGGAAGAACAAAGGTTTGCCCATAAAATTTATTAAAATTTCGAGCTATTTCCCGGGCTTGTTCAATCATCGGTAGCTGGTCTTCGCCCACCGGCACTAAATCCGCGTTAAAAGCTAAAATATCCGCAGCCTGCAAAATAGGGTAAAATAAAAACCCAGCTGAAGGATTTAATTTTTTATAAGCAATCTCGTCTTTTACCGCCGGATTCCTAATTACCCGAGAGTAAGTAACCATATTCATAAAATACCCATAAAGCTCAAGAATTTCTGGTACTCCGGATTCCAAAAAAATAGTTGCTTTATTAGGATCTAGCCCAACCGCTAGATTATCCAAAAAAACCCCATAAACGCTCTTATTAATTAAATCCGGATTCTTAAAATCAGCGGCATAAGCGTGAATATTGGCTAAAATAATGTAAGTGTCATAAGCATCCTGCAGTTTAATGCGGTCTTCCAGGGGCCCCACGTAATGGCCCAAATGCAGCCGACCAGTGGGAGTATCCCCGGTCAAAATTCTTTTTTTCTTATTCATTTTCACCTCTCTTTATCTTAACTCTTATAACTCCTAACTTCAAACGCTTAGCCATCAAACATAAAAAATTTTGGTAACTTTTACTTCTGGGTAAAATCGGATAAAAATCGCACTTTGCCTTTCTTTTTTCATAGCTATTGTGACTACAATAGTGTTTAAGTTATCAGGGCAGGATTTGTCTTTTTCAAAAAAGACAATTATATGTCCGATATTGGCAGGAATATCTGTTGGAATAGCAGAAATTTTTTACTTAT
>CBDUUX010000089.1:0-2067 GCA_965370515.1 uncultured bacterium | reverse complement strand
GAAGTTTTAATTTATCTTAAGGTTTGGGAAAGAAGCAGATATGAGGAAAAAACCATTGAAAGTAAGAAACTAAGAGAGATTTTCAGTCAGGCAGTTAAAGACATTGATCATTGGCATTCTCAGTGGTGGTTGGAAAGGTCAAAAGGAGTTAAGCACACTTTCTTAGAGGTAGCTTTAAAAGTCAAAAGCGGAATACTGAAACTTTTTTAATGAGTTTTAAAAAAAAGAGATTAGCCATTGTTGTTTTGTCTTATAATACCCAAGAACTGCTTAAAAATTGTCTCAAAAGTTTAATTGAGCAAAGAGGCAAGTTGGTTAACCCGGAGATTATCGTAGTAGACAACGGTTCGACGGATGGTTCGGTGGAGTGGCTGAAAGCTAAAGGCTCCCCAGCACCAGTCGGCGCGGGGCAAGTAAAGCTAAAAGCTGTTTTTAATGATAAAAACCTGGGTTTTTGCGAGGGGAATAATATCGGGATTCGCTACGCTATTGCTCAGGGATATCAATATATAATGCTTCTTAATAGCGATACCATAGTTAAAGATCGTTTTTGGGAGCCCCTGATTAGTTTTTTAGAAAAAAATGAGGGAGTTGGAGTAGTTACCCCTAAAATTTATTTTGCTCCAGGCTTTGAGTATCAGCAGAAAAGATATAAAAAAGAGGAGCGGGGTAGGGTAATTTGGTCAGTGGGGGGGGAAATGGATTGGGCTAATGTCATTGGGGCTAATCGGGGAGTAGATGAGGTAGATCGGGGTCAATTTAATCAAGTTACCGAAGTAGATTTTGCTAGTGGCTGTTGTTTAGTGGCTAGAGCTGAGCTTTGGAAACAGTTAGGCTTTTTAGATGAAAAGTATTTTATGTATTATGAGGATGCAGATTTCTCTCAAAAGGTAAAAAAAGCAGGACAGAAAATATTTTATCTTCCTAATTCCTGCATCTACCATTTAAACGCAAAGTCTTCCCAGGTAGGGGGCTCGCTTCAGGATTACTTTATTTCTCGCAACCGCCTTCTTTTTGGTTTGCGCTTTGCCCCTACTAGAACTAAGTTGGCCTTGATTAAGGAAAGTTTTAAATTACTAGTTAAAGGGAGAATGTGGCAAAAAAAGGGAGTTAGGGATTTTTATTTAAGAAAATTTGGGAAAGGAAGCTGGAAATGACCTTAAGCGTGGCAATTATTGCCCGAAACGAGGAAGAATTAATTGCAGCGGCAATTAAGTCGGCTTCTTTTGCTGATGAAGTAGTTGTTTGTCTGAGCCCCAAGACTACTGATAAAACAGAAGATATTGCCAAAAAGCTAGGGGCCAAGATTATTTTGCAAAAAGGGGATGGTTTTGGTCAGTGGCGGACAAACTTGATTAAAGAGGTTGGGGGAGAATGGCTTTTTTATTTAGATGTTGATGAGCGCTTTACTCCTAAAGGAGGAGCGGAGATTAGGAAGATAATAAGCAAGGGTAGCAAAGAGTTTAGCGCCTATGCCACTCCTCGGGCTAATTATTATTTAGGAAAAAGAGTAAAACATGGAGGTTCTTGGCCTGATTATGTGGAGCGACTATTTTTTAGAAAAGATTTGAAAAAATGGACAGGGGAATTGCACGAAAGGCCGGTCTATTCTGGTGAGTTAGGCTATTTGAAAAATCCGATTAAGCATTTTACGCATCGGGATTTAACTTCAATGATGGAAAAAACAATCAAGTGGACTAAAATTGAGGCCGATTTGCTTTATAATGCCGATCATCCTCCGGTAGTGGGGTGGCGAATTATCAGGATGATGTTTACTAAGTTTTGGGAGAGAGTAATTAAACAAGGAGCTTGGAAAGACGGAACAGCGGGCTGGATAAATGCTATTTTTGAAATTTTTAATACTTATCTTATTTATGCACGTTTATGGGAAAAACAACAAAAAAAGCTCTAATTTATAATCCTTATTTAGATACTTTGGGAGGAGGGGAACGCTACTGCTTAACCGTGGGGGAGTGTTTGCTTAAAAAAGGCTGGGCGGTTGATTTCTGGTGGAGAGGAGAAGATGTTTTATCCAAAGCTAAGCAGCGTTTTGGATTGAGTCTTAAA
>CBDUUX010000088.1:0-2073 GCA_965370515.1 uncultured bacterium | reverse complement strand
AGTTTTTCTAAGCTTTCCAAATCATAAATAGAAACAGGCAGTTCTTCTTTTTTTAAACTATTTAATTTTTTAAGAGATGACTTAACTTTTGCTTTTGATATTAAATCTGTTTTAGTTAACAAAATAACTTCTGGTAACTCCAATAGTTTTGGATTGTAGTTTTCAAGTTCCGTTCTTATTGTTTGGTAAGCTTTCTGAAGATCTTTTTCCTCGCAAGAAACGCAGTGCAGTAAAAGAGATACTTTTTCAATGTGCTTTAAAAACTTAATTCCCAAGCCTTTTCCTTTTGAGGCTCCTTCAATTAGTCCGGGAATATCCGCAATGATCTTGCCGTTTAATTCTCCTAAATTAGCCTCCAAGGTGGTAAAGGGGTAACTAGCTACTTTGGGAGTTGCTTGAGTTAATTCCTTGAGCAAACTGCTTTTTCCGGCATTAGGAAAGCCAATTAGCCCATACTGAGCGATTAGTTTCAGATTGATGTGTAAATTTCTCTTTTGCCCTTTCCCCCCTGTTTCCGCAAATTTGGGAGTAGTGTTAGTGCTGGAGCGAAATTCGTAATTGCCCTTTCCCCCCTCCCCTCCCCTACAAAACAAGAAGCGCTTAAAATCAGCAGTTATTTCAAACACTTCCCCGGAGCCCCTGTCCGTAATGACTGTCCCAATGGGAAGCTTAACTTCTAGGTCTTTTCCGGCTTTGCCGTTTTTAGTATTTGTTTTGCCCGGCTTACCATCTTCTGCCTCAATTTTAGTAGTTTTAGATAAGGGATTTAAAGCGTAGATATCCGAGGTGGGAACAAGATATATATTCCCTCCTTTTTCTCCGTTTCCTCCGTCTGGTCCCCTTCGGTACTTGAAAAAGGAAACTCTTCCGTTTCCCCCGTTTCCTGCTTTAAAAATAATATTGACTTCGGTAATCAGCATTGATGTTTTTGTTAGAAAACTTTAACTCTCCAAGAGCTTATTATACCAAGATTAGAGGGGCTCCGAGATTTAGGGGTATAATATAGCAAGAAGAATGAAAACGAAGGTTATTTTAAAAGAAAAAAATGATTTTTTTTATCGCTTGGGAGTGGCTGGAATAATTATTGATCAAGATAATAATTTCTTAATCGTCCAAAGGACCTCCTGTTCTTACAAGGATTGGAAGTTTCTCAGCGGAGGAATCAAAAAAGGAGAAAGCTCTGGGAAAGCCCTACTGCGAGAATTAAAAGAAGAGCTGGGAACCGACCAGTTTGAAATTATCAAAAAGAGCAAGGTGGTTAATGAATTTTCTTGGCCCCAAAAAATAATTGAAGAAACTTTTCAAAGAAGAGGAAGGACTTGGAAAGGACAAAGCCAAGAACAGTATTTAGTTAAATTTATCGGAAACAAAAAGAACATTAAAATAAATCCTAGGGAAATTAAAAAAATAAAGTGGATTAAAGAGAGTGAGTTTAAAAAACATTTTAATTTCCCAGGCCAATATCAATTGGCGAGAAAGACAATCAAGGATTTACAGGGTTAGAATTTATCTTGGTTTGAAAGTTGACAAAACAACAGCAGCTTATTACACTGTTATCATAATGAACACAAAGCAGAAAGGTGATTTGGCTGTAGCGAACTGTATTTCAAAATTAGTATCAATGGGATACGAAGTGCTAATTCCAATTGGTGATAGAATGCAATATGATCTGGTTTTTGATGATGGAAATAAATTATACAGGGTTCAGGTTAAGTATGCTGGCAAAAGCTCAAGGGGTAAATATGTGGCTTATCTAAGGATCACTGGGGGCAATCAAAGCTTTAATTATGCCAGAAAGTATAAAGAAGAAGATTTTGATTACTTGTATATTTTTACAGCTGATGAGAGGCATTTTTTAATGAAATGGGGTAAAATAAAAGCAAGAAATACAATTTCTCTTGATTATTTCGAGTATCAGAAATATCAAGTATAGAAAAACCAGGGGTGCCGGAGTGGCCAAACGGACGGGTCTGTAAAACCCGCGGGATTTCCCTACGTAGGTTCGAACCCTACCCCCTGGACTGCGGATTTCTACGGAAATCTTCTGGTTTACTAGTCGGGAAATATAGAGAG
>CBDUUX010000087.1:0-2191 GCA_965370515.1 uncultured bacterium | reverse complement strand
AACTTCAGGGTGGCTCCACTATTACCCAGCAGTTGGTAAAAAATGCCTTACTTACTCCCGAGCGGACTTGGAAAAGGAAGATTAAAGAAGCGATTTTAACTTTAGCCACAGAAGTAATTTACAGCAAAGACCAGATTTTGGAAATGTATTTTAACCAAACTCCTTATGGGGGAACTGCTTGGGGGATTCAAGCAGCAGCGAAAACCTTTTTTGGTAAAGATACTGCCAATCTCAATTTAGCCGAAAGCGCGATGTTGGCGGGTCTTCCCGCTTCTCCTACTCGCTTTTCCCCTTTTGCTCACCCTGATTTGGCCCAGAGTCGACAATACTTGGTTTTGCAAGAGATGGTTCAGAGTGGTTTTATTACCGAGGAGCAAGCAAGGGATGCTCGGGAAGAAGAGCTAAATTTTGCTTTTCCGGGAGCAAAAATTAGAGCACCCCATTTTGTTTTTTATGTTAAAGAACAGCTGGTGGAAGAGTATGGGCAAGCAGTAGTTGATCAGGGTGGCTTAAGGGTAAAGACGAGCTTAGATCTAACGGTTCAAGACTTTGCTCAGGCCACCGTTGCTTCGGAAGTGGCTAAACTAGAAAGACATCAGGTGAGCAATGGAGCGGTTTTAGTAACTGATCCTGAAAGCGGGGAGATTTTGGCGATGGTTGGAAGCAAAGACTACTTTGCTGATGATATTGATGGGAAATTTAACGTTACCACTGCCATGCGCCAGCCCGGTTCTTCGATTAAACCCCTTAATTATGCCACTGGCTTGGTTACGGGAAGGGTAACGCTGGCAACTACTTTTAATGATGTGCCCACTTGCTTTGCGGTTCCCGGGCAAAAGGGTTATTGCCCTAGGAATTACGATGGGCTTTTTCACGGAGTGGTTCAGCTGCGCTATGCGCTAGGAAACTCCTTTAATATTCCGGCAGTTAAAATGCTTGCGGTTAATGGTTTAGAAAGTTTCATTGCTACTGCCTCGGCGATGGGAATTGAAAGCTTTACTGATCCGGAAAATTACGGGCTTTCCTTAACCCTGGGAGGGGGAGAAGTGAAAATGACGGAAATGGCGACTGCTTTTGGGGTGCTTGCTAATTTAGGAATTCGCCAGGACTTGTTTTCTATTTTAGAAGTTAAGGATAGAAACGGAGAAATTTTGCAGCAAAAGAAATCAACCTTAGGAAAGAGAGTTTTGCCTCCGGAAGTTCCCTACCTTATTAATGATATTTTAAATGATAACGGAGCCCGCTCTGCCGCCTTTGGTTCTAATTCTTTGCTGGTAGTTAAGGATCATCCTGAAGTATCAGTGAAAACGGGAACTACTAATGACAAGAGGGATAATTGGACCATTGGTTATAGCTCGAAAATAGTAGTTACTGTTTGGGTGGGAAATAATGACAATACCTCGATGAGCGCAGTGGCCTCTGGAGTAACGGGTGCTTCTCCCATTTGGAATAAGATTATTAGCTATCTTTTAAAAGACAAACAACAACGACTTCCTTCCCGGCCCGATACGGTAGTGGGAAAAACAGTTTGTAATGAAACGGGAATGCTTCCTCCCGAAGGAGGGTGTTCAGGTCGCTATGAATATTTTGTTAAAGGAACAGAGCCCAAAATAGCCGTGTCTTTGCGCCAGCCGGTTTTAATTCAAAAAGATACTAACCAACCGGTTCAGCCGGGTGAGCTTAAAGAAAACTTGGAGTGGCAGGATCACGCGATGAACAGAGATCCGCTTGGAACTATTTTTTGTTTTGATTGTCCGGCTAATGTTGAAAATACAGACCAGCCTTGGCCTACGACCAATATCTATGTCCCCAACAACAGAGATCCTTTTTTAGTGCCAGGAAAACCAGAATAGTTTTTTATGAACAAAAAATTAGTTTTGTATAGTGAACAAGAAATTTTTGAGAATAGAGAAGTTGATTTAAAGTTTCTGGAGCTGATTGGCAAAGATAATCCCAAGATTGGCTATATTCCTTCTCGGTCTGACCTAGAAAAGAATTATTTAAAGTTCAGAGAAAGAGTTGCTTATTACAAACAATACGGGATTACTAATCTTTTTTATTTTGATTTGGACCAAGAGTATGACGAGAAAAAAATTAAGGAGTTACTACTTTGCGATGCGATTCATCTTTCCGGAGGAAATACCTTTCATTTTATTCAAGTTTCAGAATATAACACAGATGAACAAGGAGT
>CBDUUX010000086.1:0-2220 GCA_965370515.1 uncultured bacterium | reverse complement strand
TAACCCTAAATCCAGCCAAAGGCTTTTTTGCCCCAAAAGCTTGCTTTGCAGGGCCAAAATTACTTGTTTTTGGCGCTTTTGGCGTGCTTCATCAGTTCCTTCTACTGGATCTTCGCTTTGGCGGGAGCGCATAAATTGCAGAGCTCTTTCTCCGCTTAAAGTTTGTTTTCCTTCCTTAAAGCTAACTGCCATTACTTCTCCACTTTCGTCATCCTTAGGAAAATGCTCATCGGTAAAAGTCCTTTCTATTTCTACCTCTACTCCCCCAACCCGATCAACTAAATCCTTAATCTGCTCCATTTTAAATAAAGCAACATAGTCAATTGGCCAGCCTAAAATTTCTTCTAACTTTTGCTCAACCATTTGACTGCCATCAGTAGGATCTAATTTATTGCCATAGTAGTACAGGGCATTAATTTTAGTTTTTAAATCGGGAATCCATAAATCTCGAGGAAGGGAAAAAAGTAAATAATCGCCACTTTGAATGTTGATCGTGGCTAGTAAAATCGTATCCGTCAATAAACTCTGATCATCCTCCCGAGCATCTAAGCCCAAAACTAAAATCGTGAGGTATTCCTGATCATAGGGACTTCTCAAGCCCTCCCAGCTACTTCTAATAACCTCTCCTCCCCCCATTCCAATTAAACTCCCAAAGCGCCAAGCAAAAAGGCCAAAAACAAAAAAAGCCAGGAAAAATAAACTAAAGCCTAAAAGCAAAAGAATTAAAAAAACTTTCCTTAGCCTTCCTTTTTCGGGAACAGAATCGGTTTTCTCTTCTTGATTATTTTCGGACATTTTAAAATTAATTCCTTTACTACCCAGCCCATTCCTGATAATCTGCCTACTTTAACAAAATTATTAAACTGCTCGACAAGAAACATGGGCCCATTCTTTAACAAATAACTTGATGAATAATGCTTTAGTATTATAAACCACCAGTTGCGCGCAACCAAGCGGTAGCGTAAACCCTTAAACATTTTTGTGGTCGCTCCCCCTTGATGATAACTGAGAGCCGAAGGCACAAAAACCGTTTTAAAACCAAAACTATTTAAACGCAAAGAGAGGCCTACGTCTTCTAAATAAGCAAAAAACAAAGGATCAAAAAGACCAACCTTATCTAGCGCTTTTTTAGAATAAACGACTACCGAAGCACTCGCTCCCCAGATAACTTCTTCCTGATCATATCTATCTTTTTTAAAAATTTTTCCGTTATCCCGATTTAAGGCCTTGCCAGAAGGAAAGTAAACTAAGCCCGTACTTTCAATTTTCTTTCCCTCCCAATCCAAAACCTGGCCGAAATAGGCCCCCACTTTCCCCTTTTTCTCCCAAGTTTTAATTGATTTACTGATTTCCAGCAGCCAATCTTTCTTAAGTTTTAAATCATTATTCATCACCACCAGATAAGGATATTGGGCTTTTTTAATCCCTTGATTAACCGCTTCAGCAAAACCCAAGTTTTTATCATTAAAAACAGCTTTAAGCTTTGAGCCTTTAGCTTTAAGCCACTCCACCGACCCATCCGTAGAACCATTGTCTACCACAATCACTTCAAGAGATATAGACCGCTCACTATCGCTCGCTTTATAGACATTTAGAGATTTAGAAATTTGTTGTTTTTTTGCTATACCTCTATACCCTATACCCTTTTCTCTATACCCTATACTTCTAAAAACCGACTTCAAACAATCTTCAAGAA
The DNA here is from genome assembly GCA_965370515.1 of uncultured bacterium. GTDB lineage: Bacteria > Patescibacteriota > Microgenomatia > UBA12405 > BS750m-G30 > BS750m-G30. The sequence continues at coordinate 524 of CBDUUX010000086.1, read as the reverse complement.
GCTTCTTGCCATTATAATTAGGAATAATTATCGAAAACATAACTACTTGCCCTCGATCCTAAACTCAATTATTTCTCCATCCTGCACTCGATAGTCTTTTCCTTCCGTTCTTACTTTTCCAACTTCTTTAGCCTTTTCCCAGCCCTCTAGTTTAATAAAATCTTCAAAACTAACTACTCGGGCCCTAACAAAGCTTTTTTCAAAATCCGTATGCACTACTCCCGCTGCTCTCAAGGCGGTTGCGCCTTTACTGATTGTCCAAGCCCGAACTTCTTTTCTCCCGGCAATAGTAAAAAAAGTAATTAGCCCTAAAGTTTTATAGACAACTTTAATTAAGCGATTTAAACCAGATTCTTTTAGCCCAAGATCAGTTAAATACTCTTTCTGCTCTGAGCTTGTTAGAGCCATCAAATCCGCCTCCATCTTAGCCGACAAGACTAAGGCAGGCTGAAGAGAAAAATCTTTTAAAGCTGCTTCATTTTTACCAGCCTCTTCTTCTCCAACATTAGCTAAATAAATCACCG
>CBDUUX010000085.1:0-2284 GCA_965370515.1 uncultured bacterium | reverse complement strand
ACAACACTTTTTCATGGTTCTTCTCTTTCATTAATTATTAACTAATTTAATTCTAGCAAATTATTGGCTCGTTAACAATCAGTTCAAAAATTATTATTTTTTGAATTTGGCTCCGTGGCCTTGGCCAAAAAAGGCTTTGGCTCTACTCTAGTAGGTTCGTATAGCTGTCAACCTTAAAGGTTGACAGGCTAGGCAACCTCGGGAGACTAGTTGTGTTTTATTTTTAAATCTCGGTCTTTTTTAATGGCTTTCCCCCCGGTGCGAAGTAAAATCTCCTTTTCAAAAGCCTTGGGCCAGGAGGGGGCAAAGATGGTTATCCGATCTTTTAGGTCGAGGTTTTCCTTTCTTCTTAGGGTTTGGATGTCTCTGATCAGTTCTCTTACCTTTCCCTCTTCTTTTAGCTCTGGGGTAAGCCTAGTGTCTAGGCCTACTTTTTTACTTTTGGTTAGTTTTTTGACGTTAAGCTCGTCTTTAACCAGGTAATCCAGTTTCTTTTTGGTAAAGAGATCGGCACTGGGAGTAAGTAGGGCTGATAACGGCTGCTTTACCGGTAAATTTTTAACTTTTCTTTGGCCATGCCCTTCGGTTACTTCTTCTCGAAGCTTAATCATTAGTTTTTCTAGGTTATTATCGATATATTTTTCTTCTCCCTTAGGCCAGGTTTGTAAATGAACAGAGCTGTTTGCCCCTGGCTCATCTTTATTTCCTTTTAAGTTTTGGTAAATGGTTTCTGGCAAAAAGGGAATAAAAACCGAAAGAATTAAAGAAAGCTGTTCTAAACAATAATAAAGAGTGTTAAAGCAAGCCTCTTGATCTTTTTTATTTTTATTATTGGGCGATAGTCTTTCTCGGGATCTTCGGATGTACCACAAGGATAAATCTTCTAAAAAGATTTCGATATTTTTCAGAGCATCTTGATGAAGAAATTGATCTAATTTGTTTTCAGCTTGCTTCTTAGTGTTTTCCAGGCGAGAAAGAATCCATTTATCCAGGGGACTTAGATTTTTCAGCTCCAGTTCTTTTTTTGGCTGCCAGGAATTAAGATTGGCATAGGTGATCAAAAAGCGGTAAGAGTTCCAATACAAGAAAAGAAAGCGACGTCTTATTTCATCTGCCGCCTTGTAGCCTAAATTAAGGTTAACATGTGGCTTTTGGCGGCTATAGAGCCAGCGTAAAGTGTCGGCCCCCATTTTTTCTACCGCCTCATCATAAGGAATGCCGTTTTTCTTGGTTTTGCTCATCCGTTTTCCTTTTTCGTCTTTAACCTCGCCGTGGCTTAAAACATTTTGGTAGGGGATTGTTTTTTCAAAAATTACTCCGTAAACGAGCATCGAGTAAAACCAGAGCCTAATTTGCTCAATCATTTCCATAACCAGATCGGCCGGAAACCACTTTCCCCAGTAAGCTTTATCCTCAAAATACTTGAGGGTGGAAAAAGGGACTACGCCCGCATCTAGCCAGCAATCGCCAACGTCTAAAACTCGACTTATTTGCTCTTTACACTTAGGACACTTTATTTTCACTCTGTCAATCCAGGGCCGATGTACAGAAGGAAGTTTATCAACGAGCTCAGGATTAACTGCCAGCTCCTTAAGTTCCTTTTTACTTCCTACCACTACCAGCTCCTTGCATTTACCACACTCATAAAAGGGGAGAGCAAGACCGTAAAACCGCTTTCTGCTAATCATCCAGTCACCCATGTTGTCTAACCAGTCTTGCATCCGTTTTCCCGCATATTTGGGGACCCAATTGCTGGATTTGGCTGCTTTTTTTAACTCTGGTTTTATTTTCTCGCAGTTGATAAACCAGTTATCTTCTAGTCTAAACAAGCATTTAGTGCCGCACCGCCAACAGTGGGGATAGGAGTGGGTGATAGTTTCCGTTTTGTAAAGCAAGTTTTTACTTTTCAAGTATTCAATTACTTGAGAACCAACATCATGAGCATACTTACCAGTTAGTTCCATATAACCTGGGCCGAAATGGCCAGTTTCGTCTAAAGGGGAAAGAGCGGGAACACCCAGCTCTTTGCCTAGAATATAATCGTCTTCCCCTCCGCCGGGAGCGATATGGACTATTCCCGTTCCTTCGGCCGGATCAACCAGGTTCCACTTGGTCACAAAGTGCTTGATTCCTTTTTGGGCAGGAATGTCGTAAAGAGAATCGTATTCCAGAGCCAAAAACTCTTCAGCTTTTATTTTAGTTTGATTTTGAAGATCCAAGCGGTTGGCTGATTCTTGGGCCAAGTACCAAGATTCATTTTTAACTTTTACTTTAAAGTATTAAT
>CBDUUX010000084.1:0-2522 GCA_965370515.1 uncultured bacterium | reverse complement strand
CAGATTGACTTTTTTAGAGCTCCAATAGAAGATCAGTATCCAGTTCTCCCCCGAACTTTAGACCAGGCAAACGTTTCTTTTGTTCTTTCCGGAGACACCGGCAAGCGCAAAATAGTCGAGGCTCGCTATACTTACTTCTTTGTAGATTTAGAAAAGGCCGCCACCTATCCTCTAAAACCCCTTGGCCAAGCTTGGGAAGAATTAAAACAAGGGCAATATCATTTGGCAAGATTTAATACCGGAGTTGAAGAAAAAACCATTCCCATCAGAAATGTTTACCTGGCCTACTTTGACCCTCACTATCCAACAAACTTTTTACAACCGATCTTTGTTTTTGAAGGAGACTATGGCTTTACCGCTTTTGTTTCGGCAACTTCGGTTGAATGGGTTTCGGAATAATTTTTCCAAGCAACGTCTTCTTTAATCCAATTTAAAATTTTTAAAGTTTCTCTAAAACGATCTTCACTCCCCAAAATCACCGTAACAACAAGATGAGACTGCTCATCGTCTTCATTGCCAATCTCGAATAAACCCACAAAACACTCTCCGGCCTGCTCCGTCCAGCCGGTTTTCAAGCCCCGAGCCTCGGATGTCAAATCTAAAAGCTCATTGGTAGTTTGCAACCGATGTTCGTACCTTCCCTCAACACCCACTACTACTTTCTCTTCCAACCCCACCATTTGTCTTAAAAGAAGATTTTGCCAAAAAAGTCTCGCTAATTGAACCAAATCAGCAGCGGTAGAAAAGTGATTTTCATCTTCCTCCCCGTCAAAATTAACAAAATGGGTTCGCTTAAAACCTTTTTTTTCTATCCATTGGTTCATTCTTTCCACAAAAGCTTTTTCTCCTCCCGGATAATTGTTGGCGAGCGTATAAGCAGCATCATTCCCGGAGTGAATTAGTAATCCGAAAAGCAAATCAATTACTTTAATTTTCTCTCCTTTAACCAGGCCCATGTGCCGACCCACCCGGTATTCGTTTTTTACTTCCAAAACTTGATCTAACTGATAATGTTCAAGGGCAACCAGGGCAGTAACTATCTTCGTTAAAGAAGCGGGAGCAAAAGCAACATCGGTATTTTTGCCTCCCAAAAAAGTGCCACTTTCCAGATCAACTGCCAGCCAAGAACGAGCCGTTAAAGAATCAGAAAAATCACTTTTAATTAAAGGTTCGTCAACCGGAGAAAAGCTAATCCATTTGTTTTTAAAAGAAGAAAAATAAAACTGAGTCCCCAAAACAACCAAAAAAACAAAAATAAAAGTGAGCAAAAGCCATCTCTTCACTACTCTACTTTTTCTCTACTACCTTAATTCCCAACTCCTGAAGTTGTTCTTTACTTGCCTTACTCGGTGCCTCCATGACCGCTATTTTCCCGGAAGTAAGATTGGGAAAAGCCATTACTTCCCGCAAACTGGGCTCACCCAATAGAGCCATTAACAAACGGTCAATGCCGGGGGCAATTCCTCCATGAGGCGGAACTCCATAAGTAAAAGCTTCTAGTAAATGAGCAAACTGTTCCTTTTGCTTTTTACTAAAACCAATCAGTTCAAATACTTTTTCTTGAATCTTACCATCGCTAATCCGAATACTGCCCCCGCCCACTTCAAAACCATTAAGAACCAGGTCGTGCTGTAATCCCCTGACTTTTAAAGGATCTTTGTCAAGCATCTTTAAATCATCCTGGTGAGGGCTGGTAAACATATGGTGGGAAGGAGCAAACTTCGCTGAACCCGAACCATGGAAAAAATCTTCTTTGGACTGGGCGACAAACAAGGGAAAATCAACAACCCAAGCAAAGGCCAGCTCATCTTTATCCTGTTTATTTTTTCTCAAATCCGGCTTATCACTCTGGTATTTCTCCATTGCTTCTTTGTGAGAAATCTTGGGCCAAGGAGTTTGGGTAAATTTCTTTTGAGGAAAAGTCTCTTTAATCATCGCTACAAACATCTCCTCGATCAATTCCAAAATATCATTCTGCTCAACAAAGCTCATTTCCAAATCCAGCTGGGTAAACTCCCCATATGCCCGGTCAGAGCGGGCATCTTCATCACGAAAACAACGGGCAATCTGAAAGTAGCGCTCAAATCCGGCGACCATTAAAAGCTGTTTGTACTGTTGGGGGGACTGAGGCAGGGCATAGAAATTACCAGGATGAAGACGAGAAGGAACAAGAAAATCCCGCGCTCCTTCCGGAGTAGTCTTTGTCAAGACAGGAGTTTCAATTTCCACAAAACCCTCTTTTTCGATTAACCACTTCCGAATAAACTGAACCGCCTGAGAGCGAAGGCGGATATTGCGGGCCATTCTCGCTCGGCGCAAATCCAAATAGCGATACTTTATCCTTACTTTTTCGTCAATCTCTAAGCCATCAGTATTTAGAGGCAGGGGCAAATCTTTAGATTTGTTTAAAACAATGTGTTTTTTGACTTCTACTTCTACTTTCCCAGTGGCCAAATTGGGATTAATTAATTTTTCTGGTCTTTTTTTAACCAAACCGATAATTTCTACTACATCCTCAGAAC
>CBDUUX010000083.1:0-2581 GCA_965370515.1 uncultured bacterium | reverse complement strand
TTTTTCTTTAGCTTCTTTATACTTATTTTCCATTAGCAAGCGAGGAACTCCTCCCTGCAAACAAGCGCTACTGGCAATTAAACCATCGTGATGTTCTCTAATTAATTCCATATCAACTCGCGGTTTATAATAAAAGCCTTCTAAGTGGGCTTTGGTAACTAACTGCATAAGATTTTGATATCCTTTAAAATTCTTAGCCAATAAAACTAAATGAGAGCTACTGGCGTCTATGCCTGGTTGTTTATCAAACCGAGAACGGGCCGATAAATAAACTTCACAACCAATAATTGGCTTAATTCCAAGCTCTAAACAAGCATTGTAAAACTTAATCACTCCATACATCACGCCATGATCAGTTATTGCAAGAGCCTTCATTCCCAATTCTTTAGTTTTTTTAACTAAAGGTTTAATCTTGCATAAACCATCCAAAAGTGAATATTCGGTGTGGTTATGAAGATGAACAAATTCAATCTTTTTTTGTTTCCTCATTTTATTTTGATTCTAGCCTACTTTTAATCAGCCGGACAACAATTTTGGGGTCGGCTTTTCCTTGAGCTTTGGTTTGAACCTGGCCGATTAAAAATCCCAAAACTTGAGTTTTCCCTTTTTTAAAATCAGAAATGGCCTTAGACTGCTCCTTTATCATCTGGTCAATATAACTTTTAATTTCCCTTTCTCCTAAAGAAAACTTATTTTGATCAGTTTTTATTGCTTTTATTATCCTTGCAGGAGACTCTTTTCTTAACCTCGGTTGATTAACCAAATATTTAGCAACCTGATCAGGAGTAATTTTTTCTTTCCTAGCTAGGGCAACTGCCTCAAAAAACAAACTAACTGTCGTTTGATCTTTATTAAGGATAGGAATCCAAGACATCCCCACCCCTAAGGCAATTAGTTCTTTTTCAAATTGCCAAGGCAAATTCGGTAAAGTTTTACTTGCTTTTTGCAAATCTTGATCAGAAAAGACAAAAGGAGGAATATCGGGTTCAGGAAAATAGCGATAATCCTTGGCAGCCTCTTTACTTCGTTGAGAAAATGTTATTCCCTTCTTTAAATCAAATCCCCGTGTTTCTTGTTTGGGCTTCTCTCCTTTTTTTAAAATCTTAATTTGTCTTTGAATTTCATAATTAATTGCTTTCTCTACAAACTTAAAAGAATTAAGATTTTTAATCTCCACCTTATAATCAGGTAATCTTGAGGTCTTGGAAACAGAAATATTAGCTTCCAACCTCATTGAACCTTTTTCCATATCACAATCAGAAACCCCAAGATGGCGTAAAGTTTGCTGCAACCTTTGCAAATAAACCTTGGTTTCTAATCCGGAAGATAAAACTGGCTGGCTCACAATTTCTACCAAGGGAATGCCGCTGCGATTAAAATCTACCCATGTTTCATTTTTTTGATGAATTAATTTACCTGTATCTTCCTCTAAATGAATGTTCTCAAGGGCAATGTTTTTTTCCTTGCCGGCAATCAAAATTGGTACCTGGCCACCTAAACCAATTGGCTTAAAATGCTGACTAATTTGATAGCCCTTAGGTAAATCGGGATAAAAATAGTTTTTTCGATCAAACCAAAAATTTTTATTAACCCGAGCGCCAAAAGCAAGACTGATTAAAATTGTTTTATTAATCCCTTCAATATTGGGTACCGGCAAGGCTCCCGGTAAACCTAAGCAGGTAGGGCAGGTGTGAGTATTGGGCTTTTTCCCAAAATGCTCAGCCGAACACCGGCAAAACATTTTTGCTTTAGTATTTAGTTCAGCGTGAACTTCAAGACCGATGATTGGCCGCCAAGATGACATCTCCACCTTTCTTTAAAATGAAATAACCAATACTTAAAACCACAATACCAATAATAACTAAAAATCCCTTAACGGTAATCAACTCGGTAATTAAGGCGGCAAATATTCCCGGAGGAATAGTCACTAGGGCCATAAAAAAACTCAAGGTTCCAAAAATCCGACCTCTTTTTCCCAAAGGAGCCGTTTCTTGAATAAAGGCCCTCCCCGGAGCATAAGCAAAAGACACTGATAGGCCCGCTAAAAAAGAAAGAGGCAAAGAAACTAAATCTCGCCCATAATTAAGCCTAGATACCACTAAAGCAAAAGTGAGAAATATTATTCCCAAGCCAAAAAAACCGATCCCAATCCACTCTTTTTTTCTTACCCGATCTTGATTTTTACTAATTAAAAAAGTTCCTGCCGCTACTCCACAAAGCAAAGGAAATACAACTAACCAGCTGGCATCATAGGGACTTAGGCCCAATATCTGGCTAGAAAAACTAGGTAAGATCAAAGCAAAAATTACTATCACCACCTGGAAAAGCAAAACTAAACCAAAACTATAAATCATTAAGGTTTGACCGGCAATAAAACTATAACCCTCCTTTATCTTTGTTAAAAAATCCTCAATCGCCTTGTTCCACTTTGGGAATTTATTAGCTGGAATATCCAGGGGTAAAAAAGCAGCAAAAAGGGCTGAAAACAAAGTTAAAAATGCCGTTGTTAAAACTACTGTTAAAGGAGAAGATAGTCTAACCAGTAAACCACTTAATATCGATCCTAAAATAAAAGCTCCCT
>CBDUUX010000082.1:0-2609 GCA_965370515.1 uncultured bacterium | reverse complement strand
TCCTCCACCTCCACCAAAAAGAAAAAGCTGCTCCCAACCCAAATAACAACAGTAAAACCAAAGCAAGAATGCCTAAAAATATTAAAAGACCAACAATTTTTACTTGCCAAGCGGAAATTAAACTCATGATTCTGTTTTTTTAGTTTTAAATAATACTTTTCCCGGACTCATTTTTATTACCCGCAAACACCACTCTGCTAACCAACGAACCGCCTCCTCCACCCCCTCTTTTAATCCCCCCACCAAACCCGCTTTACTTAAGGGCAGAGTAATTTTAGTCGGCTTTGCTTGGGAAGAAGTAACAATTACCTGACCCTGATCATCGGTAGCGGGCTTAGAAAGATAAATATCTCCCTTTTCTACTTTTTCAATCCAACCCTCAATCTCTTTAGGAATTTTAAACTCTACCTCACTGGAGTGAATTAGTTTTTCTTTACTCTTGCCAGTACCACCCAATCTTTCTTTATTTTCCATTATTTTTCAGTATAGCACCTTCAGTAGATCTCTCCTCTTTTGCGTTTTAAAAACGAGCTCCATCCTTCCACAAAATCCACTAGAGTCATAAAGGGAGTATCAATTAAAACCGTAAAAAAGACGGAGACAACATTGTATTCCTTCCACTTATTGGCAAGCCACTGGCCCAGCTTGGCCACGGGAATAGAGAGCATGTCAATGAAAAATTCCCAAAGTGAAGGTTTCTCTTCAACCGTCAACTCTTTCGCTCTTTGCTTAATAACCAGCGCTGCAAAAACAATTACTGCCACATTTAAAGTGTCCAGGAAAAGAGAGGTAGGAGGAATTTTAGCAAAGTAAAAAACGGCAAAAATTAAACCTATAGAAAGCGTACTTCCGATAAGGTAGAAAAAATTAATGATTAAAGAAAAAATCGGCCGCTTCTTGGGCTGGGCATTAATTTCGTAAGCATCCCCCTGGGTGGTCGGAAAAACAATCTTTAAAACCCCGTCCATTACTTTCTTAAAATTACTTTTAGCGGGGGGCCTAATTAGGGCTACTAAGGCAAACATTAAAATACTCGGGACAATAATGTCAACGGCAATTGCAAAAAGACTAAAATGACCGTAAAAAAGCTTCGCTATCGGCACCTCCACCACAAACAAAGAAAAGCCGCCGGCGACAAAAATCGATAAAGTGGAATAAACGGCTGAGCGAAAAAGTCTCTCTTTTAAAGTAGCCAATCTTCGATCATACGCCTCTTTAACTAATTCTTTGAGTTTTTCTTTCTTGCCCAAAAAGTCCAGGGCCGATTTCCCTTCTTTATTTAGATCATCCAAAACATCCCCCAAAATAAGGTAAAGAGAATCGTAGCGCTCGGCTAACCTAAAAAATTCTCCCGATAGAGGATGAGCAAGATGGCCCTCAAGTTGCTCCCAAAGGTGGAAAATATCCTTACCGGCTTGCTCCACAATCTCTACTGGGGGATTGGCCCACTCGGGATAATAATATTCAAAAAGATGATAGCTGGTAGAGGCGGCATCTAGGTGAAAAAGGGTTCGGTGAACTGCAATAATGACTTGAATTTTTTTCTCATTCTCATCCATTACTCCTTTGGGAATTACTTTTATTTGGTTGTTTAGAGACTTGACCATAAAATTCATCAAGGCTCTTTGTTTTATCGGTGGATCAAGTACCTCCTCAACCTCGCAGGCAGCAATCTCTAGCAACCAGTTGTAAAAATTAATCTTCTTTTTAAAATTGCTTGGAACATGCTTGGCCGACCAAGGGGCATTCTGTAAAATATAGAGATATTTTTCTAATACTATTTGAGCCAGGTTTATCCTGCTTTTGGGAATCTCGTCATTAGGAAGATGTCCTGCCCGAACTAATTCCAGCACCAAAGGCCTAGCCATTTCTTTCGCTTCCAAACCGGGATTAATTTTTAAGCCAGAAATTTCTGCTACCAATCTTCGTTTTAATACCCGCTCGATTGCTGTTCTTCTGATTAAATGCTCTTCCTTCCAATCAATCACCCGGCGCAGTTTTTCGTAAAATCCGGCAAGCCTGGAGGCCACCTCATCAACATGAATTGTCGCTCCTCCTTCGGCTAAGGGGAGCCCGTAAGAGGCTTCATACTTTTCCACCAAGTTTTTCACATCAACAACTACTCCTGCTTCAGGTTTAATTGCCAATTCCTTTTCTTCTTCTTTTTCCTCTTGATGGTTGTTCTCAAAAAGAATAGTTGGGTCATTCATTTTGCTTGGGTATTCTAACACAAATTCACCATATCATTGCTCTCCTGCCACCACAAATTCATCTAGCTATTCCCCGTTTTAAATCCGGGTTGGTAGAATAGCCGCGGAAAATAAGATTGCCCAAAACATCTTTAATTTCAAATGCTTCCTCTAAGAAATGTTCATCTGCCTGGGCCTGGGAAATAGAAAATTCATCCCCTACTAAAATTTGTTTTTTATAAACATCATCGCCCCAAGAGATTGATCTTGTTTCGATATTGGCAAAATTATATTCAGGATCAAAGGTTGTTTGCCAATAATAGTTTTTGGAAACTTCTTGATCAACTGTTTTTTGTAATTCTGCTGGAGAAAATTTTTGGTAAAAGGCAAGCTCGATATAAACCGGCTTCATTCTCACCT
>CBDUUX010000081.1:0-2705 GCA_965370515.1 uncultured bacterium | reverse complement strand
CCTTGTCTCTTTTGTTACTGCAGCTTCGGCAACAGAAACGGCTATTTCTTCTTCCAAAGATAGTTCTTTTTTTTCCGGCTCTTCTTTTTCCCTATTGGCTTTAATTATTACTCTTTTTAGATTTCTTTCTTTTTTCTTCTTTTTAGGTTTTTTGGTCTTTTCTGTCCCTTCTCCATTTTCCCAATAGTCTTGGTCTAATCCTGAAACAACTTCTTTCTCTTCCTCAAGCCCCTCTTTTTTTTCCGCCCCAATTTTCTCGCCCTCCAAATCTTCTACAATTCTTGGTCTAACTAATTCTCGAGCGGGTAAGGGGGAAGAAATGGCTGGAGCCTCCAATCCTCCTTTTTCTTTTTTTTGAAAAAAGTACTGGAGAGTTTTATCTACCCCTTGTTGCCAAGACATTGCCGGTTCCCAACCAAATTCTTCCTTCAATCGCCTTTTTTCCTGATCATCCACTTCCGGCAAAAATATCTCTGGTTCCACCCTAATCCCGTTTGTAAATTGAGATTTCTTTTCTAAATAGTCTAAGAACTTTTGCCAGCTCACCTTTTCCCCTACTAAAACCAGCTCTTCTCCCTTAAAAACCGGAGAAAAAAGAGCTTGCTCCAAAAAGGCAGAAAAATCAGTCAAGTAAAGAGGGAAAATTTGTCCTAGTTTAGAAAAAGGAATATTAATTTTTTCGTTTAAAACTGCTTTTAGCAAGACCTGATTTAAAAAGCTAAGATTAGCCAAATCGTCAGTCGGACCAAAAACAAAAGAAGTTTTCACCACCCGCCAATCAATGTTATCCTTCTCTTTTTCCAAAGCTAATTTCCCTTGTTCTTCATCCCAAACAGTCAACAATCGCGCTCCACTTTTGGAAGCCAGCTCAAAACTTTCTGATAAGTTAAGAAAATCAACTACATAGTCAATTTTTTCCGGAAGTTGGGATAACCAATCTTGGGCTAAAGAAAGAACATTTAAGTGCTTTTGCTCTTCGGTTCTTTCCAGGCGATTAACCACGGCCCAAATTTCCAACTGAGCACCCATAAGTTGGCGCAAAAAATTGCTTCCCAAAAAAGTATCTGCTCCTAAAAATAGTATTTTCGGAGTTTGCCAGGAAACATCAACCCGGACCAAAGGTTTTTTGGGCATTGACTCATTTTACCGACCCCGCTCAACTTCAGCAACTCCTAAAAACTCTTGCAGTAATTACTCGGAGAATATGCGGAGAATACTAGCTCTTGCTTTTTGTGGAAAACTCAAATAAAATAGATCAACTTGTTAGCCCAAAACAAAGCTAAATTCCTGTCCTCAAGCCACCTGCTGAGAGTAGAATCAATGACTAAAAAACAAAACCTAGTTTCTATTTGGAATAATGCTTTACAGGAAATAAAGCTTCAAGTAGGCCAAGCTGTTTTTCAAACGATCTTTGCTCCCACAAAGGTTAAAAAAATAAATTCCAAAAGCAAGGTTGTTGTTTTAGCTACTCCCAGCTCCTATATTGCTGATTTACTTAGTCGGCGTTACTCTCAACTAACTAAAGAAGTCTTACAGAACCAACTTAATTTTAAAATTAAAGGTATTGAATATGAAATCAGAAAAGAAAAAAAGAAGGCTACTCCTTCGTCAGGGCCCCTTTTTACTTCTTCTTCCCCTTCTTCTTTATCAACTACTCCTCAGTCGATTACTGCCAAACAACAATACAATCCCAAGACCGGACTTCACCCTAAATTTACCTTTGAGTCTTTTGTTGTGGGAAACGCGAATAATGTTGCTTATGCCGCTGCTCAAGGAGTAATTAAAAATCCTGGGCTTGCCTACAATCCTTTTTTTATTTGGGGTGGGGTGGGGGTTGGCAAAACCCATCTTCTTCAAGCAATAGGACACGAGATTAGTAAAAACCATCCCGGTAAAAAAATTCTCTATACAACAACTGAAGATTTTACCAACGAGCTTGTTTCTTCCTTAAGAGGAAAAAACATGGCCCAGTTTAAGCAAAAATTCAGACAACCAGATGTTTTTCTAGTTGATGATATCCAATTTATTGCGGGCAAAGAATATATTCAAGAAGAATTTTTCCATACCTTTAACTCTTTATATATTGCCGAAAAACAAATAATTCTAACTTCCGATCGCAAACCCGAAGAAATTCACCCGGTGGAAGAAAGATTAATTTCTCGCTTTATGGGAGGGTTAACTATTGATATCCAAGCTCCGGACTTTGAAATGCGGGTTGCTATTATAAAACAAAAAGCGAGAAGTAAAAAAATAATTTTATCCGAAGAGGTAATTACTTTTATTGCGGAAACAATAGTTTCTAACACTCGCGAGATAGAAGGAACCTTATCTCAACTTATTGCCCGCTCCCAAAGCAATGACCAAGAAATTAATCTTTCAATGGTCAAAGAGTTTTTTGGAATTCGCTCTTTGCAAAAAGAAAAAAAGGTTTCTTACCGCAAGATATTATCTGTAGTCGGGAAAACTTTTAAAGTAAAAACCAGTGACCTTTGTGGAAAAAGTCGGAAAAAAGAATTAGCTTTGGCCCGACACATTGCCGCTTATCTTTTAAGAAAAGAATTAGAGCTTCCTTTGCAAAAGATAGGAGAAATCTTAGGAGGACGTGATCATACTACGATTATGTATGCTGAAAGTAAAATTGACCGGGCTTTTTCCACTAATCAACAAATTAGACATCAAATCATTAATATTCAAAAAACTATTTA
>CBDUUX010000080.1:0-2716 GCA_965370515.1 uncultured bacterium | reverse complement strand
TTGTCGCCTTGCTTGGTATTCCAGTACCAAAACCCTCCGATCACTAGAAAAACAACCATAAACCAAAATATAATGCTTTTCATTAAAAGTATTATATCACACTTCTGGATATGTTAGACTAAAAAATATGAGAGTTTATCGAAAAAGGCAAAGTAATTTATATCAACCAGGAAACAAAAACCCTTTTCGGATCAGTCGTTCTAAAATTGACTCCTTTTTAAATTGCCCTCGTTGTTTTTATTTAGATCGCCGCTTAGGTTTAGGGCGGCCTGGCATGCCCGCTTTTTCTTTGAATTCAGCAGTTGACGCTTTGTTTAAAAAAGAATTTGATTTACTTCGGAAAAAAGGCGAGGCTCATAGTTTAATGAAAAAGTATGGAATCGAAGCTATCCCCTTTGATCATCCCCAACTGCCAGTTTGGCGAGATGATATGTATGCCTACGTTGGGGCCCTTGTTTTACATCAGCCCACTAATTTAGAAATTTGTGGAATTGTAGATGATCTTTGGGTAAACAAAGAAAAAGAATTGCTGGTGGTTGATTATAAGGCAACCAGTACTAATAAAGAAATATCACTAGATGATGAATATAAGCAGAGCTATAAAAGGCAGGCAGAGATTTATCAATGGATTTTTAGGCAACTTAAATTTAAAGTTAATAATACTGCCTACTTTGTTTTTGCTAATGCCAGTCGTAATCACCCCTCCTTTGATGGCATCCTCCAGTTTGAGCTGTCAATAATTGATTATCAAGGAGATGCTTCTTGGGTAGAAAAAACCTTAGCGGATATTAAAGACTGCTTAGAGAGTAATAAAATTCCTCCTGCTTCAGAAAGTTGTGAACATTGTGCTTATCGGAAGTTAACCTGTCAAGAAGAAGATTTGCAGAATGAAAAAAAATCTTCCTATCAGGAGAAGCTGATATAATTCAGAAATGAGTAAAAAAAGGCTTGATATTGAGTATTTGGCTCAATTGGGAAACCTCTCACTGACTAAAAAAGAAAAAATACTTTTTCTAAGGCAACTTGAGGATTCGGTTAGTTATGTTGAAATTCTAAAAGAATTAGATGTAGGTAAAGTAAGCCCAGTAGCTCAGGTGACCAAAAGTGTTAATGTTTATCGCTCTGATAAGGTAGAAAGGTCTTTAAGTCAAAAGCAAGCTTTAGATAATGCGAGCAAGAAGAAGAAAGGTTATTTCGTTACCAATAGAATTAAGTGGGAGTGAAAAAACTAAACGAGCTAACCATTGTTGAGGCGCAAAAAGGCTTAATGGCTAAAGATTTTACGGTCAAAGATTTAGTCAAAGCTTGTTTTGAACAGATTAGGAAAACAGATAATAAGCTAGAAGCTTTTATTACCTTAGAGGAAAAGGAATCTTTATTGTTAGGGGAAAAATGTGACCAAGAATTAAAAAAGAATCCCAATATTTTTGAACAAAAACCCCTTTTTGGTATTCCCGTCGCAGTTAAGGACAATTTTTGCACCAAGGGAATTCGAACAACGGCTAGTGCTAATGTTTTAAAAGATTTTATTCCTCCTTATAGCGCAACAGTGGTAGAGAAAATATTAGCGGCTGGGGCAATCATTGTTGGTAAAACTAACATGGACGCTTGGGCCCATGGTTCTTCAACGGAAACTTCAGACTTTTTTACGACAAAAAACCCCCATGACTTGACCCGGACCCCTGGAGGATCTTCGGGTGGAAGCGCAGCTGCCGTAGCGAGTAATCAAGTTATTGCGGCAATTGGCTCAGAAACGGCGGGATCAATTAGGCAGCCTGCGGCCTGGTGTGGCGTAGTTGGTTTAAAGCCCACTTACGGTCGGGTTAGTCGCTGGGGTTTAATTGCTATGGCTTCTTCTACTGATTCGCCTGGCCCCTTAACCAAAACGGTGGAAGATGCAGCGATTGTTCTTTCGGTTTTAGCTGGAAAAGATGAGAAGGATGCCACTACTAGTCTTGAACCAGTAAAAGATTACCCAATTGGTTTGAAGAAAAAACTAAACAAACTAACATTGGGAGTTCCCAGAGAATACTTTTTGCCCAAGATGGATAAAAGAGTAGTTTTGGCCGTCAAAAAGGCAATTGGAAAATTAGAAAGAATTGGTTTTAAAACAAAAGAGGTTTCTTTATTTGATCCTAAATATGCAATTGCGGTTTACACTATTATTATGAGGGCGGAAGTTTCTTCTAATCTGGGACGGTATGATGGTTTACGCTTTGGTAATTCCCGTTCCGCTTTTGGGCAAGAAGCCAAAAGAAGAATAATGCTTGGCTCGCATGTTCTCTCAAGCGGTTATTTTGATCAATACTATTTGCATGCTCAGAAACTTAGAGCGCTAATTGTTAAAGACTTTGAAAAAGTTTTTAAAGAGGTGGATGCAATCATAGCTCCTACCTCGCCTAGTGTAGCTTTAAAGGTTGGGGCTGCAGCCAAGGACCCCCTGTTTGGAGAAATGCAAGATATTCTGGTAGAAGCTAGTGCGATGGCTGGTTTACCAGGAATTAGCGTAAATTGTGGTTGGGTAGATGATTTACCAGTGGGAATGCAAATTATTGCCCCTCAGTTTAGGGAAGATTTGATTTTAAATATTGCTCACCATTATGAAAAAAGCAACATATAGCTGGAAACAGGTTTTAAGAAAGTTAAAAAACAAGAATATGCGCTGGCTATGGCTATCTCATGTTTTTTCTCAGTTAGCTAATTATTTGCTTCTGTT
>CBDUUX010000079.1:0-2818 GCA_965370515.1 uncultured bacterium | reverse complement strand
CTTTGGGCCAAAAGTCGCCCATGAATTACTTGTTAGAATCAGGCCATTTGTCCCAAATGTCCTGGACTTATACATAGATTTGACATGGGGAGAAGCTCAGGTATAATTAAGGTATTGAAATTTTAGGTTTGCGCTATTAGACAAGTTCCCGCTTGTTGCTAAGCAAAAAGGGAAAAGGATCTTTCCGTTAACCTTTCTTAGATTCCTGACTAAGGCCAGAAAAAATTAGGAAACTGATGTCAAGTAGAGTCAGTGATTAAGGTTTTTAAGAGTGATCTTAAAAACGAAACAAGGTGGTACCACGAGAGACCTCGTCCTTGAAAGATCAATAGTAATATTGGTTTTTGGAGACGAGGTTTTTTTATTGGTTATTTGTTAATATTAAAGGGAAGAAAAAATGAGATATTCAAAACTATTTGGGAAGACTAGTAAAACTGCGCCTGGGGATGCGGTGGCAATCAGTCATAAGCTTTTGTGTCAGGGTGGGTTTATCCGTCGGTTTTCTACCGGTCGCTGGGGCTTTTTGCCTTTGGGAATGAGAGTTTGGGGGAAAATTTACCGAATTATTCAAGACGAAATGGACTCTATTGGCTGCCAGCAATTGGTGGTGCCTGCTTTGCATCCGCTTGAAGTTTGGAAAAAAACTAACCGGGATGAAGCTTTTGGGGAGGAAATGATGGTCATTGACGATCATTATGGCAATACCTTTGTAATGGGGGCAACAGCCGAGGGAATGATGGTGGAGCTGGTCAAAATGTTTTCGCCTTCTTACAGAGACTTGCCTTGGGAAATTTACCAGCTTTCCAGTAAATTTCGAGATGACAAAAGGCCCCGGGGGGGGCTACTTCGAGTGCGGGAGTTTATGATGAAGGACGCTTATAGTTTTTGTAGCAGTGAAAAGCAGCTTATGAAAAGCTATCAGAAATACTACAAAGCTTACTTTGAAATTGCCAGAAAACTGGAACTGCCGGTAGTTCCAGTGGAAGCGGATTCCGGAGCGATTGGCGGCAGTTTATCCCATGAGTTTTTAGTTGAAGGGGAGTTTGGGGATCAAACTTATTTTGTTTGCGATAAATGCGGTTATGCCGCTAATATTGAAAAGTGTGAATTTCAAAGAGAAGCCTTAAATCCTGGCGAAAAAACAAAACCCTTTAAAATTATTGATCAGCCTCAGTGGGTTTGCACAATGGAGGATAATCTAAAGTATTACAAGGAGCCTTTATGGCGCTATCTTAAAAATGTAGTCTATAAAGACAAAAAAGGAAAAATTTATATTGCTTCAATTAGGGGCGATCAGGATGTTAATGAAATAAAACTAAAAAGGGCATTAGGAGTGGACTCATTAGAGCCAGCTACAGAGAATGATCTGAAGAAAATTAAAACTAAGCCAGGATACGTTCATTCTTGGGGAATTAAAGGAGTGACTTATGTTGGGGATCTTGGTCTTCCCTTGGTGAAAAACTATATTGGGGGCCAGAAGGAAGAAAAAACAGATTCAATTAACGTTAATTATGAGCGAGATTTTAAGTATGAGAAGCTTGCTGACATTGTGGATGCTAAAGGAGAAGACAAGTGCTTAAATTGTAAGGGGAAGTTAAAACAAAAGCGAGGGATTGAATGGGGTCATGTGTTTAAAATTGATCGTTTTTACGCCAAACCTCAAGAGGGTTATTTTGTGGATAAAGACGGGAAAAGTAAGCCATTTTGGATGGGCTCATACGGGATTGGGATTGGCAGATCTATGGCCACTATTGTGGAAACCCACTATGATAAAAACGGTATTCTTTGGCCGGAATCTGTGGCCCCTTTTAAATATTATTTAATTGGGCTGGATTTGCATGATAAACAAGTCAAAAAAAGAGCGGAGCGGGTTTATCAAAACTTACAGAGCAAGAGAGTAGAGGTTTTATATGACGACCGGGAAGATGTTTCCGCTGGAGAAAAGTTTGCGGATGCGGACCTTATTGGCATTCCTTACCGCCTGGTAGTGAGTAAAAAAACTAAAGGTAAAATTGAGATTAAAAAACGAAAGCAGAAAAAAATCCAGCTGACTACTTTTAATCAATTACTTTCTGCGTGAAAAAAGACTTGCCCTTTTGGATTGGTTTTAATTTTTTTGAAGGCATTGGCCCTCTAAGATTTAAGCTTCTACTGGAATATTTTGGCACTGCTCAAAAAGCTTGGGAGACGAGCAGTAAAGAGCTAAGGGCCATTGGTTTAAAGCCTAGATTGGTTGAAAAATTTTCCTCTTTTCGGGCCTGGTTTGAGCCGGAAAAGATTGATTTTAAAAAAGAAGATTGGAATATACAATATAATAAATTCCCCTGGTATAAAGAAGTTCAGGATTACCAAAAATATCCCTGGGGTCAGATTTTAATTTTAACTTGGGAGGATAAATTATATCCCAAGATTTTAAAACAAATTCCTGGTTCGCCACCGCTTTTATATGTCAAATGTGGAATGCGAAATGGAAAAATGATTAATGAACAAATGGATAAATTGTTCAAAAGGCCGGCGTTAGCCGTAATAGGTAGTCGGAGGGCAACTGGCTATGGAAGAGAAATAACCAGTAAACTTGTTTCCCAAATAGTCAAAAAGAAAATAGTGATTGTTTCGGGAATGGCTAAGGGCATTGATGGGATAGCTCACCAAGCAGCCATGGATAGCGGCGGAGAAACAATTGCCGTTTTAGGCTCAGGTGTTAATGTGATTTATCCTTATCAAAATAATAATATTTATCAAAAAATAATAAGCGGCGGGGGATTGGTGATTTCCGAATTTCCCCCTTTTTATCCGCCCTTGGCTTCTAATTTTCCCC
>CBDUUX010000078.1:0-2898 GCA_965370515.1 uncultured bacterium | reverse complement strand
ATGCTATTTCATTTGTTGTAAGAAAATAAATTTTTCCAATGTAATCATCAATTACCTGGGAAGCCATAACTAGATGAAAAAATGGCTCAAACCATTCAGGTTTACCCTTTTCAAAAAAGAATTTTAGAGGCCTATTAAAGGCCATGGAACAACAAAAAGCCAAAGACAAACGATTAACTTGTTCCCTGTATTTAATTACTGCCTCTTCCCTTTCTTCTTGGGTTCCGGGCAAAGCCCGTGGGTCTGGCCTATTTTTCTCTAATTTTGAAGTCTCTCTTCTGTATTTCCTAAAATCCTCATATCTTTCCGGTTTCTTGCTCTTTAAGCTTCTCAATAACTCTAAATAGCCTTGAGGTTTAAAGCTACCCATATCATAATAGTCATTAATCTGTACCCCTAGGGCCAGAGCAGCCATTGTTAAATTTCTTGAATCAGGGGTTAATCTTTCTCCGCCAGACACTCGAGACAAATAATCCAGGGAGGCAAGGGCAAACTTACCAAATCGGCCACCACCACAACCAATTTTCAAAGCGTCGGCAAGAGCCTTAGCGGCTAAGCCATATTCTTCTATCTTTGAAGATTCATTCCCCTCTTCAACCACATCGCATTATAACAGAAATGAATTCCCCAATAAGGGGTAATTACTAGCGCCTTGGGGATTGCTTCTTTTTTCGAGCCTTACCCATCTGACCTGCTTTTCTTCTTTCCCGCACCCGAGCATCAACAGTAAGGAGGCCCTCGGCTCGCATTAAGGGTCGATAGACTTTATCATTATATTTAACCAAGGCCCGCGCCAAAGTTAAACAAACGGCTCCCAACTGTCCTTTTGGACCCCCTCCTCGGACCTCAAATCGACCATGGAATTTACCCAAACACTTACCCACTACCAAAGGCTTTTGATAAACAACCTGAAAACTGACTGAGGGGAAATATTTATCAATGGGCTTACCGTTAACCGTAAACTCTCCTTTGCCCTCGTAAAAGCGCAAAGTAGCAACAGCTCTTTTTCGCCGACCCTTGGAATAGATATATTTTTTCTTCCTGCCCTTAGCCATTGTTTTTCACCTCAATTAATTCTTTTTTAAAATATGTGTGCTTTTCATTAGCAAAAATCTTTAATCTGGTTATTCTTTTTTTGCGCAGTTTATTCTTGGGCAACATTCCCCAAACTGCTTTTTTAACTGCCTCAGTTGGCTTTTTTTCCATTAGCTCCCGAAAACTAACTTCTTTTAACCCTCCCGGATAACCGGTGTAATGCTGATAAACTTTGTTCTTCGCTTTAGTTCCCGTTACCCTAATTCGAGCCGCATTAACAACTACTACATAGTTCCCACTGTCTAAATGATAACTAAAAGTGGGCTTGTTCTTGCCTATCAACAGGTGGGCTATTTGCGTCGCTAATCTCCCCAAGGTTTCTCCTTTAGCGTCAAATAAGTACCAATCTCGCTTTATTTCCTTTTGTTTCGGTGAATAGGTTTTCATTTCTTCTCTTCCTTTTCTTTTTTAATTCCCCCTTTTTTATCAACTAATTCCAAAGCGACTACTAAAGAATTATCCCCTTTTCTTCTTTTTATTCTTCTTAAGCGAACTATCCCCCCCTGATTATCCTGAAAACGAGGAACCAATTGGGTAGCAATTTGGTTCACAAACCCCTGGTCATTAAATAAAGAAAAGGCATACCGACGACCCCCAAGATCATCCCTTTTAATTCGGGCAATTATTCTTTCCGCCAAAGGAATAGTTGCCTTTGCTTTAGTTAAAGTGGTTTCAATCCGGCCATGCAAAAACAAGGCGCGGACTAAGTTTTTCTTAACCGAGCGCCGGTGATCATAATCCCGACCCAATTTTTGTTTTTTCTTTTGGTGGCGCATAATAATTTAGCCTCTAATATTAACTCCCCGGCTTTGCAAAGCTTTAATTAGCTGATCACAAGATTTATCCCCAACAGTCTTCACCTTGAGAAGGTTTGATCTTTTCAAACCATCAAAATCAGCTAGCTTTTTAAAGCCACTTCTCTTTAAAGCATTGACCAGTCTTAAAGGCAAATCTATCTCTTCCAGATATAGAGAAAGATTATCATTTACCGCTGCTTTTTTAGCAGGAGCGGCTGCTTTTTTGGCTGGCTTAACAATTGAAGAAAATCCTTTCTCCAAAATTTCTGCTGCTTTTTTCAAGGCCTCTGTTGGAGACACGGCCTGATCGGTCCAAATTTCCAGGGCCAACTCATTCATTCCCTTTTCTTTTCCAATCCTAATTTCTTTAACCGAATAGTTAACCTTGATGATGGGCGAGAAGATAGCATCGATACTAATCCATCTCATTTTATCAGTCTTATGCTCATCGGCAAGTGAATAACCAATCCCTTTTTCCGCCTCAAAATCAATTTTTAACTCTGACTTGCGATCGGCTAAATTAGCCAAAACCAAATCAGGATTAGTAATTTCTACCCCTGTAGGAGTTTTAATATCTCCCGCTTTTACTACACCCGGGCCTTTTTTATCTAACCGAAGCTTGACCTTACCCTTTTTTTTAGACTTAACTCTAATTTTCTTAATTTCCATAATTATATCAATTAAGTCTTCCTTTACTCCTTTAATCAAAGCAAAAGAATGATTTACTCCCTTTACTTTAATCCGGGTAATCGCCACTCCAGGCATGTGCTGAAGTAAAACCCGGCGCAAAGAATTACCAAAAGTATCACCAAAGCCCTGGGGCAAGGGGGAAAGAACAAAGTGACCATAACCTTTATTCTTTTCTTCTTTCTTAGCGATCCAAAATTTAAAATCTTCCATGTTTTTCTTAGCCTCCTCTCGCTGATAACACAGCGAAATAAATTTTAACGAGAATAATATTCAATGACTTGACCCGGGTCAAAATCGGCCGGTAAACCACTAATTT
>CBDUUX010000077.1:0-2959 GCA_965370515.1 uncultured bacterium | reverse complement strand
TTGTCCACCGATTAAAACAGGGGTTTCTCCAGGAGAGTTTTGATAGACAACTTTGTAGCCATTAGTACCGGAGTCCTGGGGGTCAAAAGAAATTGTCTTGTCAAGATAATAGTTGCCTCCTTTAAGACAGACAACAATATCTTTGCTCATGTTGTTGTTCAAGCCACGGATTGTGCTCTTGGCGTTCAGTAAGCCAGCAACATCATTGACTGTATAGTCGCAGGAGGCGGCTAAAGCCTTGGGAGAAAAGAAAAAAGAATAAAAAGCAAAACTAAACAAAAAAACTCCAAAAAACTTCTTCATCTTCTTTCACTTTACCATATCTCAATCATTTTTAGTGGAGGGTGATATGCCTGCCCCACGTACCACCCCCCATGAAAAACGGTCTTTAGATCAAGGCTAAAAAGAGCTAATTTTGTCTAAAAAAAGGTTAATTTTTTTCTTGACAAAATTTACAAATCCGTGTATTTTTAAAAGTGAAGGGGCATTGTTATACGCACACACTCCTAGCCCGTGTAGACGCTAACGATGCTCTTTCACTTTTTATATTAAGGTGCTAGTCGCCTGCATGATAATTAGCTTCCCTCCCAGTTTCCCCGAGCGAGCTAAATCTTTTCTTAATCCTTTGTTGTCTTTCTTAAAACCAAAAAATTTACCGATATTTCGGGTAAGTTGGAATATTTTAATTTTCATTGCCCTAAATTTACCACAGCCAATCAAAACTTGTCAAGTCCTATAAATTATTCCACCCCCAAAAACTACCTAACCTGTAACATATACTATTATATATAGTAGGTATAAAAACACTCTTTTGGAAAACTATTCAAGTAGTTGTGGAAAACTTATCTCACAAGAGTTTTTGACATGATGATATAATAAAAAAGTGAGCAAAACCAGAACCTCTTTTATTTGCCAAAACTGCGACTACTCTTCTCCTAAATGGTTGGGCCAGTGTCCTCTTTGCTCAAAATGGAATAGCTTGGTAGAAACTATCAGCCAAACTTCTTCTAAAAAAACTTATACCGGGAAACTTAAGGGTGTGCCCGTAATTGGACTTAAGAAAAAACCCTCCCCCAAACTTGCCTCAGGAATAAAAGAACTTGATCAAGTTTTGGGAGGGGGGCTGGTTGCGGGCCAGGTAATTCTCTTTGCCGGTCAGCCCGGCATTGGCAAGAGCACCCTCTTGACTCAACTAGCCTTAAGCTTAAGGCTGAAAGCTGAAAGCAAAGCCATCTACTATGTTTGCGGGGAGGAGTCGCCCGAACAAGTCGGTTTGAGACTAGTTAGATTGGGAGGAAAGATAAACAGCCTAAAGAACTTAATCTTGCTCCCGGAAACCAACGTTGACCAAATCATTACCTTTCTGTCTTCTGCCTCCCCTTCTCCTTACCTGGTGATCATCGATTCAATTCAAACCCTCACTACTCCTGATTTATCGGGAATGGCCGGCTCTATTGGCCAGGTGCGGGAAGCGGCCCAAAGGCTGATTGAATGGGCAAAAAAAAACCAGGTGCCTACTTTGCTTGTGGGCCACGTCACCAAACAAGGCTCAATTGCCGGCCCTAAAGTTTTGGAACATGCCGTGGACACAGTGATTTACTTTGAAGGAGAACGTCTTTCCGACTTAAGACTGCTTAGGACCAGTAAAAACCGCTTTGGCCCGACTGACGAGGTTGGTCTTTTTAAAATGACCTCTGCCGGATTACAGCCGGTGGACCAGGAAGTCTTGATTCAGTCAATTACTAAGCCCAAGATAGGCTCTGCTTTAAGTGTGGTTTTTGAAGGAACGAGATTAATGGTTGTCGAAATTCAGGCCCTGGTCACCCAAAGCTTTACTCCCATAGCCAAAAGAGTAATTACGGGGCTAAGCAAGCCCCGGGCAGAAATGCTCATTGCCGTTGTCCAAAAACAGCTAAACCTCCCTCTTTACAAATATGATATCTTCTTAAATGTCGCTGGGGGTTTAAAAATTAAAGAGCCGGGGGCAGACTTGGCCGCCTGCGCTGCTCTTTTTTCTTCTTTTAAAAACAAAACCTTGCCTTTAGCCTCAATCTTTTGGGGTGAGGTATCGCTCTTGGGCCAGGTAAGTGGTCTTTCCCAGGACCAAAATAGGCGCAAAAGCGCCAAAGCTTTGGGAATAAAACAAGCCTACACTAACCGCAATCTGCCCAATCTGACAAGCCTAAGAAAACTGTTTTAGCCTTGGTTATTCAAATTCTTCAAAAAGGCTTTATTGTCCTTGGTTTTCTTCAGCTGTTCTAAGAAAGCTTCCGTTCTCTCTTCCCGACCCAGAAGATCAATCATTCTCCTCATCCGCACTACTCCCGGATAAGTAGCCTTATCGAAAAGAAGCTCTTCTTTTCGAGTACTGGAGCGCTGAATATTAATTGAAGGATAAATACGCCTTTCAGCTAATCTTCGATCCAGGTGCAGTTCCATGTTCCCCGTTCCCTTAAACTCCTCGTAAACCAAGTCATCCATTCGGGAACCGGTATCAACCAGAGAGGTGCCAATAATCGTTAAGGAACCTCCGTCTTCAATATTTCGGGCTGCCCCAAAGAATTTTTTGGCCGGATACAGGGCCGCAGGATCAAAACCACCAGACAGAGTTCTTCCGGAGGTAGGAATGGCCAAGTTATAAGCTCGGGCCAAGCGGGTTATAGAGTCTAAGATAACAAATACATCGTTTCCCATTTCCACCAATCTTTTTGCTCTCTCAATTGCTACTTCCGCCGCTTTAGTCTGGTACTCCGGTGGCTCATCAAAATTAGAAGCAATTACTTCCCCCTTAACGCTTCTTCTAATATCGGTTACCTCCTCTGGCCTTTCCCCAATAAGAATCGCCATTAAGTGAATTTTAGGATAGTTTTTGGCTACCCCTGCGGCAATATCTTTCAGTAACCAGGTTTTTCCCGCCTTAGGGGGAGAAACAATTAAGCCTCTTTGACCAAAACCAATC
>CBDUUX010000076.1:0-2971 GCA_965370515.1 uncultured bacterium | reverse complement strand
TCTACCAACTTCCCCTCTTTTTTAGCTTTCTCAGCGCTTTTTATCGCTTTCAGGGTATCCATCCACTCCCACTCTTCCTGCTTCTTCTTTAATTCCTCATACTGATCAATGCCGATAATCACCGCCTGAGGCTTGTTGTTCCGAACAACAATATACGGGTAAGTTGATTCTTTGACCTGATCAATAACCTTGCCCGACTTGCGCTGTAAATCAGAAGTGCTAATAATGTTAGGAACGTATCGGTATTTTTTCTTTTTTAACTTAGCCATAAAAGAAGGATACTCTCTGTAAGATTATATGTCAAATCATACATATCCTACATCAGCCCCTTTTCTTTTAAAGAGAAAAACTTTTTCCCGGCGATTATTAAGTGGTCAATGACTTTTATTCCCAATAATTCCCCGGATTTAACCAGTCTTTTGGTAATTTCCAAGTCTTCCCTTGAGGGCTTTAAATTACCGGACGGATGATTGTGAACAACCACGATTGAGGCGGCATGATATTTAATCGCCGGCTCAAAAACTTCTCGGGGATGAATAATATTGGCGCTTAAACTCCCAATAGCAACCGTTTCCTGATGAACTAATTGATTGCGGGCATTAAGATAAAGGCCAATAAAATGCTCCTTTTTATAATCACCCATTTCTTTTAACAGCTGGTAAACATCTTTTGGAGTTTTAATAATTATTGCTTCTTCATCTTGATCTAAAAGTAATCTTGTCGCCAATTCAAAAGCGGCCAAAATTCTACAGGCCGCTACCGGCCCAATCCCCTTTTGGAAAATGAGCTTTTTAAAACTTAATTTAGGTAGATTTTTCGCCTGATATTTTCTGAGAGTATCTTTGGCTAATTGAAGAACGTTTTTTCCTTTGTAGCCTGAGCCAATTAAAATCGCCAGCAACTCGGAATTAGAAAGAAATTGAGGACCGTGTTTAATTAGTTTTTCTCGAGGCTGGTCTGACTTAGGAATATCCTTAATCTTGTAACTCTTCACCTGTCAATATTCTACCAATTTTTAAAACCCCCAGAACCACCCCCAGCCGGGCCTTTCAATCTCCTCAATCTCTGCCTCATCCAACCTGTAATTACCGTCTACTTCTACCACTCTTTGCTTGCCTTCAAAATATTTGGTCACCAGCTCATCTCCCCGCAAATCCGCGGCGTAAAACCGAACCTTAACCAAATCTTCTTCCTCCTCATCCTCTTCCACCAAAACCAGAACAACATAGAGCGTATCTTTGTACCCTTCTTTCCACTCTTGATAACTTTCATTTAAGTAATTGTCTGAGAGCAGATTGTAAGCACTTTCTAAATCCCCTACTGTCTGGTAATTATAAAAAGCCTCGACACAACTTTTTGGACTTTCATTGGGCTTAAACTCGATTCTTTCAATCTCCGCTACCGGATCTTCCTGGTTAACCATTTCCCCCCATTTCTGGTTAACAAAATCATTTCCCGATAAAGCCAGGCTAATTCCATCGGTGCTCATGCTATTTATTCCCATTACTTTCCCGCAAAGATCAATCATTGGCCCCCCGCTCATCCCGTGAGCGATCTCAATATTGCTCTGAACCAAATTAATTTCCAGCTCATTTCCCGGCCTTAAAGCAACAAAGTGTCCTTTGTTTGTCGTTGCCTTACCCCTAACGGTAGTTCCTAGAGCATATCCAAGGGCAATCAGTTCGTCAAAAGCCTGGAGAGTATCTACGTCCCCAAATTCCAAAGCAGGTATTTTCCTTCTTCCCATTTCTACTTTCACAATCGCCAAATCAAAGTCTTTATTGGCCGCAATTACTTCTCCTTGGGCCAGAGAATAATCCGGAAAGATTATTTTCGGATGCAAATCCCCGGCCACCACATGGTGATTGGTAAGTAGACTTCCTTTTTTGTCAATAAAAAAACCGGTCCCCTCAACTCCTCGCCCGATAATCCTAACCAGGCTTTTTTCCACTTTTTCTACTGACTTTTTTTCACTGCAAAGCAAGCGGTTCGTCCCGATAACTTCTTCCAAGTGCCCAACTCTTTGAGTCAGGGCATTATTCTGCCGGGCCAAAAAACCAAGCCCTAAAACAACCAACAATAACGGAAACCTAACCAAAAGAAATTTAAAAAATCTATACCTTATCAGCTCTTTTACCACCCAGGCCCCAAACAGAATAAAAAAATCAAACAATTGAACGGCAAATAAGATAATCAGAAAACTGGTGATTAAAGCAATTAAAAAAGAAGAATCAACAACAAAAGAATTAGTAAGAAGAATGATCAGGTAAATTTGGGCCAGAATCCAGGCCACCCACCAAAACCAGTGAAATCGCTTTAGAAAATCGGCTATTTTCTGGGTCAGAATAACGGCCAAGACCACCAATAATACTAATCCCAGAAGAAAACCAAACATGCTTTCTTGGGACCAGTAAAAATATAGAAAAAGCCCGGATATAAAGAATAGAAATGTTATTGATTTCCGGTGGTTTAACTTTTCCCAAAAACGATTAAAAAAGGGGGCTAGTTTTTCCCCTAACCTTTTTAACTGCCCGATCCTTCTTTTAATCCTAATTGAAGCAAGCCTAGCCATTAGTTAGAGTATATCAGGAAACGAAAAGCCAAAGCGAGAGGGCTGGGCCCGAGAAGACAAGACGTGTCCTGATTTATTTTAGAGCTCTCACCAATTATGCTTATCTCTTTTAGTCATAACAAAGGGCACCATTTTCTCTAGAGAAGGAATAGCTCTAACTAAATCAACCACCGGCGGATAAGCTACCATCCCTCTTACTGCCGATCTTATTGGGGCCACAAAACCAGGACAATTATCTTTAGACTTTTTTACATAGTCAAAAAAAAGCCCCATCATCTTTCTTCTTGTCTTTAATGTGGGCCTGTCTTCCTGAGTTTCCAATTCCCGATGTGAAGAAAGCATGGTATAGAAACTTGGCCTACTGTGGGCAAGGTCACCTCTTCTTCCAATGTAATCATC
>CBDUUX010000075.1:0-3020 GCA_965370515.1 uncultured bacterium | reverse complement strand
TAACGGCCAGGGCCAGCAAAACTATTCCACCTAGAGCAAGCCATAACTCTTGTTTTTCCACAATACTTCTAATCTTTCCAAAGATCCTGTTTCTCTTTTCTTCTTCCACTACCTCACACCCTCCATCTTTGTTTTTCCACCAATCGCGCAAATTATATACTCCTGCCCCTAAGGCAACCAGCCCCACTACCATCCTGACCCAAAAAACAAAGCCCAGTAACAAAAACAAATTAAGCCAAGCGCTCATGATTAAAAAATAAACCAAGCCGGAAGTAGCAATAAAAGTTACTCCTAAAATCCATCTTCTTTTCTTGTCCTTAACCCGCAATAACATGGAAATTAAAAACAACAAGGTCCACATCGCGCAAGGATTAAAACCATCAAGTAAGCCTAAAACCACGGTGAGTACCGGCAAAGAAAGACTCTTGGGATTTACTTTCCCTAAAAAAGGTATCTTCAAACTCTGCGCTTTATCTTTATTTTCAGCTTCCCCATTATTAAGTAAAGCTTCAACTGCCCCTCTAATTTCCTGGCCTGTAGTTTCTTCATCCCGAAAACCAACAAAATATTCTTTTCCAACAAAAACTAAGGGAACGGCTTGCTGAAACTGTTCAGGCACTTCAAATTTCTTCGCCATTTCTATTTGCAAATCCTTATTTTCGGGAATTGAAACTTCAAAACTCTTAATAATTATTTCCGAATACTCTTCTCTTAGTTTTTCTAAAAATACTTCTTCATCCTTGCAATGAGGACAACTCTCCGACCAGAATGAATATATTTCTACCTCTTTGGCTTGCGCCAAAGAAACAAAGAAAAAAAAGAAAATCAGTAAAAAGAAAAATACTTTTCTAATCACTTGTTCTTGTTTTCCAAAATAATTTTTTCCAGTTCTTTTTTGGGAGGCTCTCCGTGAAGGCGTAAAAATTCTTTTCCTGCTTTGTCTTGAAAAATAAAAACAGGGAGTTTCTCTCCTTTAATATCATACCCCTCAACCCTTTGCTTGTCTTCGTCATAATCAAGGTATTCTGTCTTTAACCAGGGGTTTTCTTTCTCAATCTCGCCCCATCTGGGCACCATCACCAAACAACCCGGACACCAAACCGCGCCGTTTTTATTTACTTTCATCGTGGTTTATCTTAACGCAAAAGGAGGCTAAAAACAAGCTAGCCAATTAAATCTTTTATTTCTTCTAATACCTCTCTGGGAGAATCAACAATTCGGTAAACCCTTAGCCCCTCATCTCTTAATTTCATATTCTTCCCAAAAGCCTCCATAATCTCATGCCACCAAGAACCGTATAAAATTAGGGGCTCGTGCGAACCAAAATAAAGACGAGCCAATCCCCAGGCCATTCCAAATTCCGAAATTGTTCCCGTTCCTCCATTAAAAAATACGAAAGCATTACCCATTTCCAGTAACTTTAAAGTTCTCTCTAAATAATTATCGGTCATAATAAGCTCATCCACCATATTTCCCGGATCCCGGCCTTCAAAATTAGTCATCCCCTCACTTTTGAAAGAAATGCCAATTGCTCTTCCTCCTCCCGCATGGGCGCCCTCAGTAGCCGCCCGCATTACCCCCGGACCAGCTCCGTTAACAATTATGTAGCCCTCTTGAGCTAGAATCCGGCAAACCTCAAAACTATCCCGATAAAGCTCATCTCCCTTTTTGGCTTGAGAGTAACCTAAAATAGTTATTCTTTTCTCTTGACCTTGCTTTTCTTCCATAATAGAATGATACTATATTAGCGATGAGAAAAAAACTAACTGCCATTTTTATTCTTAGCCTTGCTCTCCTTTTCCTTGCTAATCCTCACCCCGTCCTTGCCTCTGCTTTTAACCTTAAATCAATCGGCAGTCTAAACACCGACGGCAAGCTCTACCCCCAATGGTGGTACTCTAATCTTCAACCCACCCTTGCGGGTGAAGCCATCGCTTCCAACACCATAGATATTGTCATCGACACGGAAGCTTACCAAACTACAGCCGATGCTAGTGGAAACTGGAGCTTTACTCCACCCACCGCCCTTACTGCTGGCGATCATTCAATTACTTTAACCAGTGATGGTTCCAGTATTAATTTTACCCTAACTTTAGGAACTGATAATGTTGAGTGGGATTCAGTTGGTACGGGAAGCGCTACTTTGCCCACAGTTGGTTTTGTCTGGCCGACATTCTTCCTCCTTCTTACAGGACTACCCTTGATTCTTTTTTCCCACTACCTAAGAAAAGCCCAGTAACTGGTAAAATATAAGAGTGAACAAGAGACATCTTTTCTTTACTCTTTCTCTTTTAGGTTTTTTTCTTTTTGTTTGCGCTCACTCTTTTGAAAACAGAAAGCAAACAGCTCAGTCTAATCCTTTAATTAATCAAAAAACATTGCTTGAGCCAACCCCCACTCCCCTAACTCGAATCACTATTTTGGCAGCCGGGGACTTAAGTTTAGCACGGGAAATAAACTACCAAATAAACCAAAGACAAAACCCATTCTTTCTTTTTGAAAAGATTGTTCCCCTTGTTCAAAAAGCTGACTGGGCGATTGCCAACTTAGAAGGCCCGGTAATAGAAAACTGCCCAGTCTTGCGTACTGGTTATCAGTTCTGTGGAGAAACACAAAACTTAGACGGACCAGCCCAAGCAGGCCTTGATGCTTTTAATTTAGCCAATAACCACATTAATAACTTTGGCCCCCAAGGCCTGGGAGAAACCATTCAAGCCCTGGAAGCAAGAAACCTAAACTATTTTGGCTTAGGCAAAGTTGACTTTATCACCCTTAAAGGAATCAAACTTGCTTTCTTGGGTTTTGACAACACCCTGGCTCCCCTTGATAAAGAAAAGCTAAGAGGAGAAATTGAAAAAGCCAATCAATTAGTTGACTGGGTAATAATCAACTTTCACTGGGGCGAAGAATACCAAAGCCAACCTAACTCTTCCCAAAAAGAAATTGCAAAGATAGCAATTGAGGCGGGAGCGGATATTATTATTGGCCACCACCCCCATACTACCCAACCCCTAGAATAC
>CBDUUX010000074.1:0-3110 GCA_965370515.1 uncultured bacterium | reverse complement strand
CCTGTTGGCGGAGGAATTTTGATTATTGTGATTGTCTGTTTGCTTTTTTTCATTCTTTTCCCCCTAATTTCATATATGGGTGTTTATATTCAAAGCGCCTTTAATTTAAAAGAAGAACTTTTTATAATCTTTTTTACCTTTATTGCCTTCGGACTCCTTGGTTTGTCCGATGATTTACTTAAAATTTTCGGCAAACCTAGGAAGGGTGTTTTAGGTATGTGGTTTGGTTTAACCCGTCTACAAAAATTCGTTCTCCAGTGGTTACTTGCTTTTATTGTTAGTTTTTTAATTTACAAAAATTTGGGGATTCATATACTCCACATTCCTCTAATAAATCGGACCATCGATCTAGGATTTTGGTATCTTCCTTTAGCTGCCCTTCTTATCGTTACATTTACCAACGCTTATAACATTACAGATGGACTTGACGGGTTAGCTTCAGGTCTCCTAATGATTTTCCTTATCGCCTTTGGAGTCATAGCAGCAAGCAGTTTGGATACTCCGCTTTCGCTTTTTATTTCTTTATGGTTAGGGGCGATTATTGCTTTTCTTTACTTTAATGTTTGGCCAGCAAGAATTTTTTTGGGTGACGCCGGCGCCCTTTCGTTTGGGGCGACAATTGCCGTCATTGGCCTTCTTACTGGAAGTGTCTTCGGACTACTGGTGATTGGAGGAATTTTTCTTATAGAGATAGCATCATCAGCTATCCAAATTTTCGGCTGGAAGGTACTTAAGCGTCCAATCTTTCCATTGGCGCCAATCCATCATAGTTTTTTGGCAAAAGGTTGGGAGGAGCCTAAAATTGTCATGAGGGCCTGGCTTGCTGGAATAATGCTGGCTATTTTTGGGTTGTGGTTAGCAACAATTTAAGAAAAAAAGTGTGGGAAAAATACGGCTTAAAAAACAAAAAAGACAGATAGATAAAAGACTTTTCCTTTATGTTTTCACTCTAACCACACTGGGTTTAATAGCCGTGGCTGATACCTCCGCTCCCGTGGCTCTGAGTGTATTTTCTGACAAATTTTATTATTTAAAACAGCAATTTGTTTGGGGAGCGATAGGTTTGGGGGCACTTCTTTTTGTTTCTAAAATTCATTATTCTTTTTGGCAAAAGATTGCCCTTCCCCTTTTTATTGTCAATATTCTGATTTTAATTTTGGTGCTGATTCCTGGTATCGGAGCAAAGGCACTTGGGGCGAGGAGATGGATTTTTCTAGGGCCGATTTCTTTTCAGCCGTCAGAGTTTGCCAAATTAGCTTTAATTGTTTATTTGGCAAAAGTTGGAGCACGGGACAAAACTCTTCTGGCTTATTTCCTGCCTCTTCTTCTTGTTGGCGGCCTGATTATGTTCCAGCCTGATTTGGGGACTACTTTGGTTATCTTGGTTGCAGGTTTAGCCCAGATTTTTATATCTGGCATAAATCTTCTTTATTTTTCGGGGGCTGTTTTAGTGGCTGGATTGGCCAGTTCTCTTTTGATTTATCTTTCCGAGTATAGAAGAGGGAGGTTTTTATCATTTTTGACCCAACTCAAAAATCCTTTGGGCGCATCATATCATGCCAGGCAGATACTCTTAGCTCTTGGTTCAGGAGGATTATTTGGAATAGGTTTAGGACAGTCCAGGCAAAAGTATCTTTTTCTACCGGAAGCGGCCACTGACTCTATTTTCGCCGTCATCGCCGAGGAGGTGGGTTTTATAGGAGCCCTAGTTTTAATTATTCTTTTTGTTGCCTTTATTTTTAGGGCCCTCAAAATTGCCCAAAATGCTCCTGATAGATTTTCCAAGATTTTGGCAACAGGTATTGTTGCTTGGATTGGCGGACAAGCATTTTTAAATATGGCTTCTATGGCGGCTTTGGTACCCTTGACCGGTATACCTCTTCCTTTTATTTCCTACGGAGGTTCGGCTTTAACAATGGTTCTTTTAGCGACTGGTATACTTTTAAATATTTCAAAATATGAAACCAGAAAGAAATAAAAAAGTGAAAAAGAAAATAGTTCTTACAGGGGGGCATGCAGTTACGACAGCCCTAGCAGTGGTTGAAGAATTGGCGAAAAAAGGAGGCAAAGAGAGTTTTTGGGATATTTACTGGATAGGGGCGAGAAGGGCGGTTGAGGGAAAAAAAGTCCCGACCCTGGGAGCGGCTGTATTTCCAAAAATGGGGGTTTCATTTCATCCGATATTTGCGGGAAGGCTTCAACGAAAATTTGGTTTTTGGACAATTCCCTCTTTAATAAAAATACCAATAGGTTTTCTTCATGCACTGGTTCTGCTTTTGAAAATAAGACCGCGAATAATAGTTTCTTTTGGCGGCTTTGCTGCCTTCCCGGTTGTTTTGGTTGGTTGGTTTTTGAGAATCCCGATAATTATTCATGAACAGACAGCTGCTGTTGGTAGGGCTAATAAATTTTCAGCTCCTTTTGCGCGCAAAATAGCCATTGCCAGGTCTGAAAGTATTAATTTTTTCCCTCGTAAAAAGTGTGTTTTAGTTGGAAACCCAGTATTGCCAGAAATTATTGAAGTTCCTCCGAAAGACAAACGTGGTGATCCGGCCACAATTTACATTACCGGCGGTTCTCTCGGCTCTCAGTCTATAAATAGGGTAGTTGAAGAGATTTTAGAGGAATTGTTAAAAAAATTTATAGTTGTTCACCACACAGGCTTTTTAGACTTTAAGAAGTTTAAGGGATTAAAGGATTCCCTTCCTCAAAATTTAAGTAAAAACTATGAAGCTTATCCAATCATAGATCCAACAGAGATTGATGGAGTTTATCGAAGAGCAGATATTGTTATTTCTCGGGCGGGCGCTAATACTGTTTCAGAAATTGTCCTCGTCAAGCGGCCGGCTATCCTCATCCCTTTACCTTTTAGTTTTCAAGATGAACAAACCAAAAACGCTCAGTCTGCCAGCCGCCAAGGGATTGCCAGGGTTCTAAAGCAAAAAGATCTGACAGCCAACAAGTTGTTGAGCGAGATTAAGGAGATTTATGAGAATTGGGAAAAAATAGTAAAGAGTGCCAAGATTAAACCCAATCCAGATATAAAAGCTGCTTCCAGACTGGTGGACTTAATAGAGGAGATTGCTAAGTGAGATACAGAAAAGTCTTTC
>CBDUUX010000073.1:0-3113 GCA_965370515.1 uncultured bacterium | reverse complement strand
CTTCTAAATCTGCCTTTCTTCTCCCATCTCGCGCCTTTTTTATTTGGGCCAAAACACCTAAGGAAGAGCTAAAGACTAAAAAGGCCAAAAGAGTGATAACGATAAGAATCTCAAAAAGGGTGACCCCTCTTCTTCGGAAATTCTTTCCAAATCTTCTAAACATTTAGATTAATAATACTATAAATTAAAAGTAATAGGTTCCCACGACTAAAACCGTGGTCCTCTGCGCTACATTTGCCTTTGGCAAATAAAAGCAAAAAACCCAAGTCAACCTTTGTAAGTTAGTTCGAAAATCGTCCTCCTGCTATAATCTTACCATGATTGATATTCATGCTCATCTTAATTTTACCGACTACCAAAAAAACATTGATCAAATCATCAAAAGATCAATTAAAGCAGGGGTGGATAAAATTATTTGTGTTTCCAGCAATATTGAGGAAAGCAAAAAATCAATTGAAATAGCCAAGCAATTTCCCAACATCGTCTTTGCCGGAGTCGGGATTCACCCCCAGCAAACCGATCCCGATAACAAAACACCCTTAAAAGAGCAATTAAAAGAATTAAAACAACTGGCTTCTCAAAAAGAAGTAATTACCATTGCCGAGTGCGGCCTGGATTATTCTCCTGCTCCTCCGGGAGAAAAAGATAGATCTAAAAAAGACCAACTTTACTTACTCGAAACCCAACTCCAAATTGCCAAAGATTTGAATCTTCCCGTCCAAATCCATTCCCGCAAAGCTTACCAAGATACCTTAAGTATCCTCCAAAACCACCCCACCCTTAAAAGTGTTTGGCATTGCTACTCAGAAGGCAAAAAGGGCATTGAAGAAATCCTCAAACTTGGTTTTTGCTTCGGAGTGGACGGCAATCTTACCTATGATCAGGGCTTGCAAAATGTTTTTACCCAAATTCCCTTAGATAAGATATTGTTAGAAACAGACGCTCCCTTTCTAACTCCCGAACCTCATCGAGGAGAAAGAAACGAGCCTGCTTATTTAATTAATACTGCCAAAACCTTAGCGAAAATAAAAAAAATAACCCTAAAAGAGGTTGAAAATATTACTACCCAAAATACCAAAGCTCTGTTTTCTATAATCAGTTAAAATATGCTAGACTAAAAAAATGACTACCCTTTTTAATGTTAGTCTTTGGGGAGATGAGGCTTTTTCCGCTGTTCTGGCCCAAAAATCTCTTTGGCCCATGATCCAAATTGTAGCCAAAGATACTTCTCCCCCTCTTTTTTACATCATTTCCTGGCTCTGGTTTAGAATTTTTGGCTCCTCAGAAATTGCTATCCGCTCCCTTTCTTTTCTCTTTTATGCCGCTACTGCCTATATTATTTACCTCATTGGGAAAACCTTATACAGTAAAAGAGCTGGCCTTTGGGCTGCTTTTCTTTCTTTTTTCAACCCCTTTTTGTTTTTATACGCTTTTGAAGGAAGAATGTATCACTGCCTGCTTTTTTTTACTGTCCTTTCTTTTTACTTTCTAGTTAAAAAGAAAAAAATTCCTTACGTTTTATCCGCTGCTGCCGCTCTTTATTCCCATCACTTTGCTATTTTTGCTCTTTTGGCTCAATTCCTCTGGCAGTTAACAAGGATGGAAAAAATAAGTTTTAAAAATATTTTTTCAGAAATAAAACCATTCCTTTTTATTGCCCTCCTTTATATTCCCTGGATCTACCCTCTTTATTTACAAACCACCCTAGTTTCTACTGGCTTTTGGCTGGGAACGCCAAAGCCCAAAGATTTATTTAACATCTTTACTAATTTCCTCACCGGAGAAAAAATATTTAAGACCCAAAAATACCTTCCCTTAATCGCTCTTTTGGTCTTGGTCTTGAGAAAATGGAAGAAAAAAACCATAAGCACAGACTTACTTTTGTTTTTTTGGGCAATTATTCCTCCGCTGGTTACTTTCTTAGTTTCTCAAACTAAACTTTCTATTTTTTACGAGCGCTACCTTCTCTACAGCATTGTTCCTTTAATGATTTTACTTGCTTCTCGACAAAGAAAGTGGTCCTTTCTTCCCTTAGCTACCATTCTTTTTATTTCCTCTCTGACTAGCTTCTATCAATTTACCCATCCTTTTAAAAAACCCTTTAAACCTTTCGCTAATTGGATTAAAAATAATGTCCCCGCTGATACCTATTTAATTAATTACAACGGAGGGGCTCATCATCTTTGGGAAACTAAATATTATGGCCTAAAAGCACCCATTTATTCCTCCGGAGGCCCCTTGCCTTTTTTTGTGGGCACGGCCCAAATGGATGAAAATGATGTAATTTACCATTTACCTGAAAAAGATAAAATTGGAGTAGTTAGCAGTGACTCACCGGATAAAATAAAAATAGAAAACTACCAAGAAACTAATTTCTACGAACAAGGCCCACTTTACTTTGTTTGGCTAGAAAAAGAGAATTAATAATAAAGAGAAATAAGAAAAATAATCAAAAAAGCAATCTAAAAAATGATTAAAAAAATAAAAGAGAAAATAAGTCAGAAAATAAAGAGTATCCAATCAAGACAGGAAATAAAAACCTTGCTTTCCGATAAGACATTTTTAATTTTACTTTTTCTTTTTTCTCTTCTCTGGCTTCCTTCTCTTTTTGAACCAATTTCTTACGGGGATGAATGTATTTATTTTGTTTTGGGCCAAGGCTTTCGCCAAGGATTATCTTTTTATAAAGATATCCACGACAATAAACCTCCCTTTCTCTACCTTATGGCCGCCCTTAGCTTTGGCAAAATTTTTTGGCTTCGGTTTTACAATCTAATTTGGAGCGCCCTGCATTTAATTATTATTTACCGCCTTTCTTTAAAGTTAACCAAAAAGAAAATCCCGGCTATTATTAGCAGTTTGCTTTTCATTTTCTTGTATCTTATTTTCGAAGGTCGGGTAGCCAATGGAGAAACTTTCATGATGATGCCCGCTACTTTAGCAGTTTACTTACTCTTAGACAAATCTCAGCTCGACTTTTTAAAAAAGAAATTTAAAAAAGAAAAGATGTTTAAATTCTTCTCCGGCTTGGTTGTCGGCCTACTTTTCTCTTTGGGCTTTCTTTTTAAGATTCCCCTAGGCTTTGATTTTGCCGGAGTAATTCTTGTTTTCTT
>CBDUUX010000072.1:0-3189 GCA_965370515.1 uncultured bacterium | reverse complement strand
CATTTTGTATCTATTTAATTAGTTTTATTATCTGGAGTAGTCAGAAATTTGAACAAGTAAGAAATATATGTTGTTTGGGTGGTAAAATTAAGAAATGAGTAGTAAAAAACTTTCCGTAGCTCTGGCTACTTTTAATGAAGAAGAGAACCTTGGTCGTTGTTTAGACTCAGTTAGGGGCTGGGTAGATGAGATTGTTATTATGGACGGTTCTTCAACTGATAAAACTCGAGAAATTGCTAAAAAATATAAAACTAGAGTATTTAAAATTACGAACAAACCCATTTTTCATATTAACAAGCAAAAGGCCATGGATCGCTGTTTAGGCGAGTGGATTTTGCAGTTAGACGCGGATGAGGTAGTAGAAAAAGAATTAAAAGCAGAAATTTTAGAGATTGTAAAAAAAGGGAGTGAATACGCTGCCTTTTGGGTTCCCAGAAAGAATTTCTTTTTAGGCAAAGCCTTAAAAAAGACTGGCCAATATCCTGATCCGGTGATTCGCTTTTTTAAAAAAGGGAAAGCGTATCTTCCCTGCAAATCGGTTCACGAGCAAATGGAGGTTAAAGGGAAAGTGGGTTGGTTAAAAGGTCATTTGGAGCACCATAACAACAAAACGTTTTCCGAGTACTTAAAAAGATCTAATCGCTACAGCACCTTATTTGCCCAGGAAATGTTAAAAAGGGGAGAAAGGCCAGGATTATTGGGTTTTCTAAAAGCAATATTTAAAGCCAAGAAAAGTTTTTTCCTAAGATTTGTTCGGCACAAGGGTTTTAGGGATGGTTTTCCAGGATTTGTTTTTTCTTTTTATTCTGGATTTAATGATCATCTAACTTCTTATGTCAAGTTTTGGGAAATGAGTAAGGGAAAAAGGAAAATTGACATTAGTAAAGACTGGGAGTAATGAAGAAAATAATTGTTGGGATTGATGTTTCTCCGCTATATACAGAGCATAAAGTGCGAGGGGTTGGCTTTTATACCAAATGGCTGCTTAAGGCTTTGAAAGAACTGGGGGGGGATTTGGAAGTTAGGGAATTAAAGAATAATGAAGAAGTTGAAAAGCAAAATTATGATCTTCTCCATCTTCCTTATTTTTCTCCTTTTTTTAAAACTTTACCTAAAGAGTTAAATAAGCCTTGGGTAGTGACAGTTCACGACTTGATCCCAATAAGATTTAAAAAACATTATCCGCTTGGGATTAAGGGAAGTTTTAGTTGGCAGCTGCAAAAAAGAAATCTTTTGAAGGCTAAGGCGATAATCACTGACTCTAAGGCCTCTAAAGAGGATATTATTAAATATACTAGCTATCCGGAAAAAAGGATTGAGGTTATTTATTTGGCTCCTGACAAAGGATTTAGGAAATTAAAAAAGGGAAACTGGGAGCAAAAGCTAAAAGATAAATACAAGTTGCCTGAGGAGTTTGTTTTGTATGTGGGGGATGTTAATTGGAACAAGAATATTTTGGGCTTAGTTGAAGCTTGTAAAAAGGTTCAGAAGTCTTTGGTGGTTGTGGGCAAGCAAGCCGCAAACAGAGATTATGATAAAACCCATATCGAAAACCAAGATTTAGTTAGCTTACAAAAGCAGGTTGAAATAAATCCTTTAATTACTCTAATGGGGTTTGTTTCTAAAGAAGAGCTTGTTCAGTTTTACAATTTAGCCAAAGTTTATTGTCAGCCTTCTTTTGGGGAAGGGTTTGGGTTTCCCGTACTGGAAGCGATGAGCTGTGGTTGTCCGGTGGTTTCTTCATCTTGGGGCTCATTGCCGGAGATAGCAGGGGAAGCGGCTTTATTAGTTGAGCCAGAAGCCGATTCTTTAGGCGTAGGGATAAAGAGGGCTTGGGAAAGTAAAGGCCTGTCTAGTAAGCTAGTTAAGGCAGGAAATATGCAGGTAAAAAAGTTTTCTTGGGAAAAAACTGCTAAAGAAACTCTTAGAATTTATCAACAAGCCCTGCGATTATAGAAGACTAGCCTTGAAAGACTAGTCTTCTTAGGGCATAATTGAGTTCATGACTAAGCAAATTTGGAAATATTTCTTCCTCTTTCAGTTATTATTGGTTATTGCTTGGTTTTTGGGAAATAATTTTTTACCTTTAGGAATTAGTATTTTCTTGGGTAGGGGTAATCGGGAGCTGGAAGGGCTTCCTTTTTTTTGGTCCCGGGCCAATTTTGACGGTTTGCGCTATTTAGGGATTGCCCGTTTCGGTTATGGTCACTTACAGCAGGCTTTTTTCCCTTTTTATCCTAAAGTAATCAGGGGAGTAAATAAGATAATAAACAACTATTTGCTTTCCGGAATATTAGTTTCCAACTTCTTTTTGTTTTTATCAATGCTGGTTTTTTCTAAACTACTAAAGCTAGAGGGGTATAAAAAGAAGGCAATTAAGCAAAGTTTACTGCTTCTTTTCTTTTTCCCTACTGCCTTTTTCCTGGGTAGCGTTTACACGGAGTCTTTATTTCTTTTTTTGGTTCTTTTAACTTTCTATTTTGCCCGCAAGGGCAAGTTCCACTGGGCCGGAATAGTAGCTGGTTTAGCTTCCTATACTCGCTTGGTGGGAATTTTTTTACTTCCCGCTCTAATTGTTGAGTATTATCAACAAACCAGTAGGCGAGGGATGAAGGAAAGGCTATTGGCCATTAAACAAAGGATTATTCAACCCGACCGAAATCGTTTTTGGTATTTAATTAAATCCCGGACTATTCACGCCCGGCATTTGTTTTACCTAGCCCTTTCTTCCTGGGGTCTGCTTTTATATATGAATTATTTGAAAAAAACCGAAGGAAGTTTTTTCTATTTTGCTAAGGTTCAGTCAAGTTTTGGGGCGCAGCGCTCAGTCAGCAAGCTGATTTTACTTTACCAGGTATTTTGGCGCTATTTAAAAATGATTTTTACGGTTGCGCCTAACCAATGGCTATATTTTAATGTTTGGTTTGAGTTTTTAATTGCTTTATTGTTTTTATTCCTTTTGCTTTGGGGTTGGTATAAAAAGGAAGAGTATAAAATTAGAAGCTCTTGGTTGGTTTTTGCTACCGCCAGCTATTTCCTGCCTACTTTTACCGGCACTTTTCTATCTTTGCCCCGTTTTGTTTTAGCTTGTTTTCCTTGTTTTATTGTTTTGAGTAAGCTTATCGAGCAGCTAGGGAAAAAGAGGAAATACCATTGGGTGCCCAAAGTTTATTGCTTTTTCAGCATTGG
>CBDUUX010000071.1:0-3310 GCA_965370515.1 uncultured bacterium | reverse complement strand
GAAAAAACCAGTAATCGCGACTAATCTACCAGTAAAAAGAGAGCTGATTGCCAACAATATAGATGGATTATTATTTAAAAAAGATTCGGTTGAAGATTTGGCCGATAAAATAATTGAAATTATCTCTAGTCCTAAAAAAGCTAAAAAAATGGGAGAATGCGGTTATAATAAAGTTATTAAGAACTATACGATAGAAAAAGTAGGCGCTAAGCTTTTAAAAGCCCTAAAACAAAAGTGAATATCTTACTTGCCATTGTCTTAATTATTGGCCTTATTTTAAGACTAATTTCTTTAAATCAGTCTTTGTGGTTGGATGAGGCTGTTCAAGTTTGGTCCAGCACTTCTTTTTCTTTGTCTGATCTTTTATTTAAATATATGCCAGGAGATTTTAATCCTCCCACTTATCATTTTATTACCCGAGCTTGGCTAAGCCTTTTTGCCAGTTATTCTGAAGAAATAATTAGGATTCCTTCCGTTCTTTTGGGAGTGGGAAGTATCTACTTTTTTTATCGTGTAATTGCTTTGCAAAAAGAGAAAAAAGTCTGGTTTGTTACCCTGCTTTTGCTCTCAACTTCTCCTCTTCATATTTACTACTCTCAAGAAGCAAGAATGTATATCTTAGCGAGCTTTACTTTCTTACTGGCCTGGTGGCGCTTTTTGGAGTTTATCAGGAAGAGAAATACGAGCAACGCCTTGCTTTTAGGGCTGGGCTTTATTCTGATGGGTTTTTCTCACTTCTTAACTCTTTTCACCTTACCTGTATTTTTCCTTTGGGGAGGACTCCAAGAGTTTAAGAAAAAGAAGAAAGACTGGCTGCTTTTTTTCCTGCCCTACACTCTTTTTATTTTAAGTTATTTGGCTTATTCCCCCTTATTTATTTCCCAGAT
Organism: uncultured bacterium; assembly: GCA_965370515.1. Lineage (GTDB taxonomy): Bacteria > Patescibacteriota > Microgenomatia > UBA12405 > BS750m-G30 > BS750m-G30. Next base: position 2,423 of record CBDUUX010000071.1, on the reverse strand, counting down.
TAAAACGGGCTTGGGCTGGCAAGAGCAGTTTCCGGTTTGGAAAACAACAGTTGGTAGCTTTAGTTTAAAAGCGGCTGCTCTTCTCCCAATTAAATTTATTATCGGAAGGATAAGTATTGGTTCGGGCAAAACATATGCTTTAGTTTCGGGGGCTTTAGCCTTAATTTATTGGGGTTTGGCTTTTTTAGGAGCTAAAAGTCGGGAGTCACTACTTACCCTTCTTCTTTTGATTTTCCCACCAGCTTTAGGGTTGGCAATTAGTTTTAAAATCTCCGTTTTCTCTTACTTTCGCTTTTTGTTTGTGTTGCCCTTATTTTACTTACTGATCGGGAAGGGATTATCCAAGCTCAAAAAGTCATTTGGATTTTGGGCAGTAGTAATTACTGGAGTTAATTTAATTTGCAGCAGTGTATATTTGTTTAACCCCAGTTTTCACAAAGAAAATTGGCGGGGAATGGTTTCCTGGCTGCATTCTCAGAATCGCAATTTCAATGCCCCAGCAATTATTGTTCCCCAAATTGAAAAGCCCTTTTTACACTATGATCAGGGGAAAACAGAGATTATTGAGGTAAGCAGCGCTGAGAGTCCAGTAGTCTATTTAATCAGCTATGGTTTGCCTATTTTTGATCCAACCGATAAAATAAGGAGTATTTTAAGTCAAAAGGGTTATCAAATGAAAAAAGGAGAAAGTTTTAATAAAGTAGGAATAGAGGTCTGGAAATATTAAAGATAAATAATAAATGATACCAGGAGGAGAGCTAGAGAGATCAAGCGTTCATCATGATCTTGTTGGGCCCTGTGTTCATATGAGTCCCCAAGAGAAGGCTGACGGAGTAAGAAGAGACCACCCGAAGGCTGAAGAAATTCCCCTTGGGAAAGGATCAGTTGTTTATTTTCTAAATAAATCTGGGGTGGGGAAAAAGCGCCGTTTGGGGCAGGGGATCAGTGCTCTTTTATTAGACGAATGCTTGGGTCGGTTAAAAAATGTTCAGGCGCTAATTGCTCTTGATGAGTCTTCTTATTCTAGAGATGTTTGGATTAGGAGTGGTGGTGAGCCAGTAAAAAATAGGGAGCTAGAAACAGTTAATGTGGGAGATTATTTCGGAAGAATGGGCCAGAGGCCTTATTGGTGGAGGACAGAAGGATGAAAATAGGCCTTGATTTATCTGCGGTTATCTATGGCACTGGGGTTAGTGTTTATACTAAAAACTTAGTTGAAGCTTTGCTTAAGGTTGACAAAAAGAATGAGTATGTTTTCTTTTTTGCTTCTTTAAGAAGAAGATTAGAGGAAGCGGGTTTGGATTTGGGAAAACACGAGGTCAAGAGTTTTAAAATTCCCCCCACCTTGTTAGACGGACTTTGGAATCAGCTTCATTTGTATCCCTTAGAGAATTTTGTCGGCGAGGTTGATGTTTTTCATGCTTCAGACTGGACTCAGCCACCGGCTAAAAAGGCGAAATTAGTAACCACCATTCATGACATTTCTTTTTTGCGCTACCCCAATACTGTACACCCCAAGGTTTTGGCCGCCCAAAGACGAAGGTTAGCTTGGGTTAAAAAGGAAGCGGATATGATTATCGCTGTTTCTAGGGCCACTAAAAAAGAGATTATTGAGCTCCTGGGAATTCCGGAGAAAAAGATTAAGGTGATTTATGAGGCGCTATCTTTCGACTTTAAGAAAATTAAACCTTTGGTTGATCTAAAAAAACTGGGAATAAAAAAGCCCTATCTACTTGCCAGTGGCTCCCAAGCCCCTCGGAAAAACATTGAGCGGGTAATTCAGGCTTTTTCTTTACTCTCAAAAAAGGATGATTTGCAGCTAGTAATTACTGGAAATTACAAACCAAGGGGAAAGCTTCCGGCAGGAATTGTTTTACCGGGATTTATCGTTCGTGAGGAATGGGCAGGCTTGCTTCAAGGAGCAAAGGTTTTGGTTTATCCCTCTTTATATGAGGGCTTTGGCCTCCCCATTCTTGAGTCTTTTTATTTAGGTACTCCGGTGGTCACTAGTAACTTATCAAGCATGAAGGAAGTGGCAGGCAAGGGCGCAGTTTTAGTTGATCCTTTAGCAGTTGATTCAATAGTAAAGGGAATAGAGAAGATCCTTGGAAATTCTGCTTTTGAAAAGAAATTGGTTGAGGAGGGTAAAAAAAGAGTAGGGGACTTCAGTTGGGAAAAAGCAGCTACCCAGACCTTAGAAGTTTATTGCCAAGTTCTAGGTGAAAAAAGTTAAGTCTGAAGAATATTCCCAGCAATACTTTCTTAATGATTGCGAGGGTTGGGATCAGTGGCGCCAAAGCCCAGGACAGCTGCTGTCTCCCCGCTTAAGCTATGCCCTCAATCTACTTCCTGTCAAAAAAGGGGTAAGGGTTTTAGATTTTGGTTGCGGTTCTGGACATCTTACCATTGAACTCGCTAAATTA
>CBDUUX010000070.1:0-3315 GCA_965370515.1 uncultured bacterium | reverse complement strand
CTTTCATTCTAACATAAGAACATCCCGGGGTGGGCTTTGACCCTACTTGTAAATGTGTTAAATATATTATATAATACTTCTCATTAAGTATTAACTTAAATATTTCACATGAAAGATATTTTTACGATTGAAAAAATACTCGTTAATCACGGGAGAATTATTGATCACCAAACTTTTTCAAGCTATTTTACACATCTATCAAACATAAACAATAAGATTAGCAGTTTGATAAAAAAAGGTTGGCTTGTTAGTTTGAAAAAGGGCACCTATTATATTACCAAGCTTGGGAGTTTGGGATATACAACTGTCTCAAGTTATTTTATCGCAAACATAATCGGCAAAAAATCATTTGTTTCTTTTGAGGGCGCGCTTAAATATCATGGAATGTTCAATCAGGGCTTAAAAAAATATCGATCTATAAGCGCTAAGCAGTATTTATCAAAAAAACTAGAGGGCATAACATATAGCTACATTGCTGTTAGTAAAAAGGATTACCTCGGCTTCAACCAAGAAAAACTAGACGAAAATATGATTAGAATCGCATCTAAAGAAAGGGCTCTTTTAGACTTAATCGAATACCAAAGAACTATTTATTCAGTCAGCCTAGTTATTGAAATATTTCAAAATCATAAAGGAGATATTGATCTAAACTTGCTCGCCAAGTATTTAAAACACTACTCGCAAGTAACGATAAAAACAATTGGACTAATACTGGACTGGCTAGAAATAGACTCAACTTTGATCCTTAAATTAATGACAAGTAAAACCTCTACCTCAAAACTACTGAACACATCCGGTAAGTTCAACAACAAGTGGAGGCTGTATTATGATTCGATTTTAGAAAAACAAATAGCATGAAACTAATTACCAGAGAAAAATTAGAACATATTGCCAAAAAAATCTTAAACTATCCACTTCATGATGCTGAAAAGGATTATTTTTTGGGTTTAGTAATGAAAATAATTTCAAAATCAGATGCAGTTTTCTACAAAATTCAAATCGAGAAAAAAGATTTAGTTTCATTCTTTAAAAATCTAGAAATACCCAAAATAAACAAAACCCAAAAAACCAACAACCAGGTCCTCTAAGATAACAAACAAAAAAATCCAGCAGAAAAATGCTAAAATATGTTGTTTTACTTTCGGGGGTCTTCTAATGGCAGGAATGGCGGCTCTGAATCGCCCAATCTAGGTTCGAGTCCTAGCCCCCGAACAAAATCAAGTGGGCTTACTAGGTTCGCCTGTCCGCCAAAAAATCGTAGCACGAGGCGGGAGTCCTAGCCCAGCAGCCAGTAAAAACAGGGTGCATACCAATAATCAATTATTACCGGTAAATCAGGATTTTTTAGGGGTTCGAGCTTTCTGAAAAAATTTACTAAATCAAGTAAAATAAGGGTGAGATGAAAATTAAGTGGCAACCAATCTTTACTGCAAAAACACCCACTCTTTTCCAATGGTATATCTTTGAAGGTGAAAAAAAAGAATATTTCAAGAAGGTTCTTAATTTAGATGCGGCATATACAAGCGGGAAAAATGTTGCCGATGAAATATTTTACGATTTAAATGAACTTATGGGGATGGAAAAACGTTTCTCCTCAGAAATAGAGTCTGATCCCAATTTCATTAAAAAATATGTGAAAATTTGTTATCAAAAATCTGATGATCTAATAAAGATTTCTAAGAGGTTAGGGAAGACTAAAAACTTGAATAAACTCAAAGTTAAAGGTCTTTCGCTCTTATACAAAAAGTATCAAGGGGCGATTTTTGAAATGATGCCTTTTATGAGCACACCGATGGTAATTGATAATATCTTGCGAAAAAAGATTCTTGTTTCTTTTGAGAGTAAATTTAGGGTCAAAAACAAAAACGAGCAAGATCTACTTTTAAGTAAATTGGTAATTCCTAAAAAGAAAAACTTCTTTGTTAAGGAACAAGACAATCTCCTGAGAATGGCACTCAAACTCCAAAAGAATAAAAAAGCGGATATCCGACAGGACATTGAAAAACACTTAGAAAAATACGCTTGGACTAGCACTAATGTCTATTTAGGCAAGCTTCAAACTAAAAAAGGCGTGATGAAGAAATTGAGAAGGCTTCTTAGAGAAAATCCGAAAGAAAAACTTACCAAGGTTAAGCAATACAAGGAAAAAGCCTTAAAAGATTATAAAGAAGCCTTTCATTCGATACGAGAGTCTAGGGAATTGGTTAACTTAATTGATCTTTCCCGCGAATTTCTTTTTCTTCAAACACACAAGATGGAGGTCTTGTTTCTAGCTCATTTCTATGTCTGTCCTCTGTTTAGGGAAATTGGCGGAAGATTTGAAATAACCGTTGATGAGTTAGTTTATCTAACCGGAGAAGAAATAATTGGTCTTCTGGAAGGAACTAACAATGTGGATATAAAAGAAATTAAAAACCGGATGAAAGCTGTGGCGGTAATCAAAAAGCATAATGAAATTACACTTTTGTCTGGAGATAAGGTAAAAAGAATCACTCAGAAAGCAACAAAAGCAACAATGGTTAAGGGAACGGTTGCCAGTAAGGGAAGAGCAAAAGGCAAGGCAAGGCTACTATATGAGATCGAAGATATGCCAAAAATACAAAAAGGGGACATTATTATATCCCCCATGACTCTTCCCTGCTTTGTTCCCGTTCTAAGAAAAGCTTCTGGGATTATTACGGATTTTGGCGGAATACTCTGCCACGCTGCTTTAATCTCGAGGGAGTTTGGAATTCCCTGTGTTGTGGGAACAAAAAACGCAACCAAAGTTTTTAAAGACAACGATTTAGTCGAATTAAATGCTTACGATGGGATAGCAAGGAAAATTAAATGAAAACAGTATTAAAGAAGTAAAAGATCCTGGTTGGGATTGGTTTTATGAGTAACTATCTGTTAAATCTAAAATTTTAGGATTATTCAGTAGAATAGGCTGCTTGTTTACAAAAACTTAAACCTGATAAATATGGAAAATATTAAACTTCTACCAAAAACTATTTTAGGCAAATGGTCTATTACATTAATCGTTGCGATACCGATATTTTTTTATATCGGTATGTCATTCGTAGGTTTTTATGAATCTATTCCGGCCGGGACAACAATGCCGCACGATATTGTTGTCAGGCCCGGAGTAGCGTTGCCGATGCTAACTGGGTTTGTTTGCGGGGTTGCGGCTTTTTTTATCGGCATTGTCGGCATCACAAGAAAGAAGGATTATTCCATTTTTGTATTTTTATCTACAGTAGCAGGATTTCTTATGTTGCTTTGGTGCCTGACTGAAATTCTTTTTCCTCATTGAGAAGTTGTTAAAACATAGTT
>CBDUUX010000069.1:0-3535 GCA_965370515.1 uncultured bacterium | reverse complement strand
TTTCTCCGACTCTCAATTGTTTCCGTTTTGTCCCAAATGTATCTGAACTTTTTCAATCTAGAGTAAAAACAATGTCTCTTTGTGACCTTTAATACAATTAAACTATGCTGTTCTAAAGGGGAAAATGATGAAGCTTTCTTAAAGTAGCCTCCAGATCTCTTGCTCTTTTTGCAAGTTCGGTCATTTTCCGATCTCTAGTCATACTATGATCTCTAGTCATACTATAATGAATCCCAACATCAACTACTTTATTACCAAAATTCTTTCCTAAATCAAGCTTAAACTCTACCCCTCCTGCTTCTGTTGCAAGTGTTACCCCAGAAAACTCTCTCTCAGGGCAACAATCTAGTACCACCAGTAGAAAACCATCTTTCTTCCTGGCAATCACCTTGAGAACACAGGTCTTCAAGAAAACCTCTTAGATCTTTTGCCAATCCAGGAACATCAACTCTCCTGCTTGTTGCCTCTGCAAGAACAGTAGGAGATAGATATCTTCTCCCACTCCAACCCTCTTCGGGAGTAGGAGGCTCACTAAGATCAGGTTTTTGAACCATGGTAAGCTCAGACAAAGAACAGCAACAATATGTTTTTCATCTAAGCGCCAACTAATTCCCCAAGCATCATTTACAACAATCTCAATTGCCCCCTGCTCAGTAGTAATAGGAATCATGTAATCCGTAGTTCTACCACCATCAAAAGAATCAGAGGAAACCTCTCCCACCTTGGCACCAGAAAGAGAAATTTGCCCAACAATATCCTTGGAATCTGCAATTCTCATCCCCTCTAATAAAGGATATCTGGCTATTTCCCTCAAAAGGGCAATAGCTAAATCTGGAGCTTCTTTTAGTGACTCTGTAGTAAGCACTTGGGGCAAGGAGCCTATAATCCCATCATACCACTCTCTTACCTCCTGGGGAATATACCAAAAACCGAATCGCTCTAGGCCAGATCCAAAATCTGGATTCTCCTCTCTTGGAGAGCTATGATAAAGCAGGTCGGGAGTCATTGATTAACCTTTCTGGAGCAGGCAAAACAACTAAAAGTAGCATCTAATATATTACAGGACAAATGTCAACCTATTAAAGAATAGAAAAAGCAACTGCTGCAAGTAGTTAGTCTATTTTAATCAACCTTCGCTTTTTGTTCGGGTTTTGTGATATGATTAAATCATGCAGCCATTAGCTGATTTAATCCGCCCAAAAACTTTAAATAATTTTGTGGGCCAAGAACATTTGGCTGGGAAAAACGGGTATGTTCGCAATCTACTAACCAAAAAAGATATCTCCTTTCCTTCTTTAGTTTTCTGGGGTCCCCCGGGATGCGGCAAAACCACCTTGGCCCGAATCATTGCCAACCACTTAGAACTTGATTTTAAAGAATTTAGCGCCGTTTCTGCCAAAAAATCTCAGCTTCAAGAAATTTTTAACAGTAAAAAAATTAAGGCGGAGAGTGGTCTTTTTTCCAAGCCCTCTACTTTTAAACCAACCCTTGTTTTTATTGACGAAATTCACCGCTTTTCCAAAGCCCAGCAGGATGTTCTTTTGGGGCCGGTCGAAAGTGGCAAAATAATTCTCATCTCCGCTACCACGGAAAACCCTTCTTTTAGTGTTATCTCTCCCCTGCTTTCCCGCTCCCAAACCTTAATTTTTAATCCCCTCCTTTTAACCGAGGTCAGAACCATTGTCGGAAGAGGCTTAAAAAAGTTAAACAGAAAAATCACTCCTCAGGCCAAAAAGCTAGTTATTCAAATTGGCAATGGAGACGCGCGGATTAGTTTAAACTTAATTGAGCAGGCAGCTTGCTTTGTTACTCCCAAAAGACCAATCACTCAAGATTTAGTTGAAAAAATTGTTGCCTCAACTACTTTGCGCTACGATAAAACCGGAGAAGAGCACTACAACACTATTTCTGCTTTTATCAAATCGATGCGCGCCTCCAATCCGGATGCCGCTCTTTACTATTTAGCCCGAATGCTCAAAGCCGGCGAAGACCCATTATTTATCGCCCGCCGAATGGTTATTTTTGCCTCCGAAGATATTGGGATGGCCCAAGTGGCCGCTATAATTATTGCTAACGAGGTTTTTAAGGCTTGCCAAATAATTGGCTTACCGGAGTGCGCTATTAATCTCGCCCACGGAGTCGCCTATCTTGCTTTAGCAAAAAAAAGCCGTTCGGCCTACGACGCTTTGCGTCGGGCCCAAGTTGATGTAGAAAAATTTGGCAATTTACCGATTCCAATGCATCTTAGAAATGCCCCCACCAAACTGATGAAAAATATCGGCTATGGAAAAGATTACGAAATGTATCCTGATAAAAACAAAAGCTTACTACCTGAGAAACTAAAGGGAAAGAAGTATTATTTTCATAAAGTATAGACAAATGAAACTGAAAAAGGTCAAATCAGTGGAGTTAAAACCCACTGCTCCGTTTGCTTTTGACACCACTTTCCATAAGCCCGCTCATTTCCCTTCGGGAGATAACTTTTGGCAACCCGGAATCAGGTGGCAAACTTGGTATTGGCCCACCTACGCCAAGGCTTCGGCGGACAAGCAAGGTAGGCAATTAGGGTTAAAGTTTATAAATCTCGGCAGCATTAATCACCCCAAAATAAAAGTTGATATTTACCATCAAAAAAAACTAACTGATGAATTTATTAAGCCGCTAATCAAGGAAATTCGTTATCGCTATAACCTCGATTTGGATTTAACCGACTTTTATAAACAATTTAAAAACGACAAAATCTTAAAGCCAGTTATCAAGCGTTTGCGAGGAATGAGGCCAGGACACCAAAATTCTCTTTACGAGTATCTGATTGTTGGAATTGTTTTGCAAAATACCACTGTCAAGCGCTCTATTTCTATGCTTCAAGCATTATTTGAAAACTACGGCAAGTTACTTGAATATGACGGCAAAAAATTGTGGTGTTTTTGGAAACCCGGTAATCTTAAAAAAGTCACCGAAGATGAATTTAGAGCCCTAAAGGTCGGCTATCGGGCCAAATCCATTAAAAGAATTGATGATTCTTTTACCCAAAATCTAATAGACGAGTTCGAGCTGCGCCAAAAAGACAAAGAGGCTCAAAAAGAAGAACTCTTGAAGTTGTATGGCGTTGGGCCAGCGACTGTTTGGTATCTGCTTTTTGATGTTTTTCATCATTATGATTTTTTTAACCATATCTCTCCCTGGGAACAAAAAATTTATTCTAAGTTATTTTTTGACCAAAACCCTGAAAAACCAACTCCAGTCAAAAAACTATTGAAATACTTTGAGCGATATGGCAAATATAAACAGTTAGCAGTGCACTATATTTGGGATGATTTATGGTGGAAAAGAAAAAACAAACACAGTCCTTGGCTGGAAAAGTTAATAAAAATATGAATGGCAAAAATACTATTTTCATAAGGAAAAGTAGGATAAAATTATAAAAAGAGGAAAGGCAATTCAAGTCATTGTGCGGTTTGCCAAGGGTTGCTAAAATCAAAAACAAGGCTCGCCAATTATAAGCTTTGCTTAATTACACCATAGACATGCAGGT
>CBDUUX010000068.1:0-3578 GCA_965370515.1 uncultured bacterium | reverse complement strand
GATCCTTTAAACAAAACTTCCTATACTTATCAGTTTGAAGACAGCGACTGCCCTCATTGGTTTAAGGTCTTAACTAATTTGGAAAATGAAAGGGATTCAGGCATTGATAAAGTTGGTTGTCGCCAGGGCTGTGGGGAACCCGATTGTGCTTATAATTATGGGGTGGCCAGTAGCAATATTGCAATCTATCAAGATTGTGTTATTTACTATGCTTGTACTCCAGGAAAAGAGTGTGGTCAGTTTGCCGACCCCTGGCTTAGCGAATGTCCGCGCGTTTTTGAAAATGACCCTAGTTGTGGCAATGTTGACTGCGCAGATAATGAAAATCGTTGTAAAAACGACAGGGGTAAAAACGTTCCTGGAGACTAAAATAAATTAGCCTGAAATTTAAAAAGCAATTTTTGGAGCTATTCTAAGGAAAGAGGGATTTTGCTCGCCGGATGCTGGCCAGGAGCCGAATGGTTCCTGGGGACGCCTACCCCGAACTCGAATGAAATGAATAGTTCCGGGGATTTTCGAATCTTTTTAGAGTGATGATTTAAAGTCGCACCAAAGTTCGGCCTTCGGCAAATTGGCGAATTAGGGCATTAAGCAGAGTCTGATAGGGGATATTGTTCTTTTTAGCCCTAGCCTTTACTTTCATTAGGTCCTGATTATTGACTCTAATGGTGATCCTCTTGGTTTTATTAAGCTCTTGATAGTCTTTGGCCGCTTGTTTAAAAAGTTTTTTGGTTTCGGCTAAATTAGGAGCACTAACATATTCTCCTCTTTCTAAGGCCTTTTCAATTCTTGCTTCTTGGCTATCTAGTTTTATTTTTTTCTTCATTTTTCCTCCTTTTTTAAATATTTTTTAGTTAACACCCGACTAGGGTAGACTGTTTTTAAAAAAATGGTTTTCTTTTTCTTGTTTATTATATACGGTACCGCGTAAACATAATTTTTGATTTTAACAACCAGTATTTTTTGATCAGGATAATTCTTATTTTCTACGTTATCTAAAATTTTTCTTTTAGTAATCGCTTCAATTGCCTGGTCAAAGTCAACGCCTCGTATTTCTTTGAGTAAGATGTTCTTTTCCTCACTAAACTCGATTTTAAAATCCACCTTTTAGATTATAATATCTTGTACATCCCCTGTCAAGACTTAATTTGCTCGCCGGATGCTTTGCCCGCCAATAATCGCTCTTTGAGTCGTGTTCGAATAGAACTCAAAGGCGAAAAGCAAGATTGGGTGGGGGCAGCCTTCGCTGAAGCTACGGCTAGCGAAACAACGATGTTAGAGCTGACTTAGTCTTGAATTATTAACTAGGTGGGACGATTTTCGAACCTTTTTATAACTTCTGGCCACTGTAGAGATGGAAGTGGAGTTGCTTAACCTTTTGTTTTTTGCCTCCGTTTGTTACTAAAGAATAACCACTGTTTTCCAGCCCAAGCTCTTTTACCAACTCAACAACAACGTTAAAAATTTCATTGATGTACTCTCTGTCTTTTTTAGTAAGCGCCGTTAATTTTTTAATAGGTTTTTTGGGGACAATTAGAATATGTTTGTCCCAGAGTGGTTGGGGGTGCCAAAAAGCAATTACCTTGCTAGTTTCTTTTATCTTTTTTACGGGAAGTAGTTTGCTAAATTTTCCAAAAGCTAAACCAACAATTAAATTCCCGAGAGAACTTTTAGCCAAACTAAATGCTTTTTTCCTAAAACTCATTGTTTTATTCTACCAAAATTTATTCCTAGTCGTAGATGATGTTAGAACCAATTGTTATTTAGTGTCTAATTCTAGGTTTTTTATTACAGAGGCTGCAAAGGAGAGGAATTCGTTGTCTGCGCTTTTTTCTTGATCAAGATACTCTTGAATTCTTGGTCTTAGTCTTTCGCCTAGTTTTTTTCTGAACCTAACATTTTCGTTTTCGGATTCTTTAGCTGTGGGGGCTAAACTACCTAAGGGTTGGATTTCGGGGGCATACACTGCCTGGACAGCATAAGCAATGCCTTCGTCAAGTAAGGTTGAGATATCTCCATTAATATTCTCAATGTCAGTTATTTCTTCAAAATCATGAGCAAGATCTGAGTCTGGCTGACTATTAATAAGGCCATGAGCTCCCTCATGAAGTATAGTAGAGGCGCAAAGAGCTAAAATAATTTCCTCACATTTAGCATCTCTTTCTTCTTCTGGAATTTTTTCTAGGATTGATCCAAGCATTGATTTCATTTCAGATATAGACTGCTCTTTTGGGGGCATCTGAATTTCAATTGTTGTTCCTTTTATTGTTCCTTCGCCAATTTTTCCCTCTATGATTTGGGCAGAGAGGCTGTTTGGTTCGACTGTTGAATATTTGCCTAGAAATTTCTTTGTTTCAGATAAAGCTAAATCAATTTTATCAGTTCTTAATCTTTCTGTTAAGGCATATTGTTGACCCGCATCTTTTTCCTCTCTTGCGTCTTCAACTTGTATTTGAAAGCGGCCAGTTTCTATTTGCACCTCAGCAGCCTCTTCTGTTTTTGTGTCCATCCCCTAATTCTACCAAAATATCAATTCTAAGTAAGAAAACATGATTTTCTAGCCTCACCAAATTAATAATCTTTTCTTAAAAGAGAAAGATAGTAGATAGATATTGCCTTGGGTAGGAAATTTGCTCCTCGGGTAGGATTAGCAGCCTCTTATCCAGCGCCGCGGCTATTTTATCGAAAAAAATCTCATTGACCAAACCGGCCAAACCCCAAACTGCCCCACCCAAATCCCCAGGGTATGGGGAAAATGAAAATTTTCGGACTAGTTTTACTTGTCAAGTTTAGTTTTCAGTTTCTGCAAAAACTTTATCATTTTTAATATATCTCGAAATTATCCAAAAAATATTGATAAATCTGATCTGCTTCTGTATGACCCGTATCGTTTAGACTTATAAGTAGAGTATTGCCTTGATGCAAAAAATAATAGTCTTTGCCAGCATAAGACTGGGGACTGGCTGCTCTTTCCAAAAGAACAGCAGGAATATTAGAACCAATAGAAACCTGAGTTGTTGTTTCGCTAAACATATTTTCAACTTGAGTTTGTAAGTCTGAAATATCAGTGGCTACAATCGTCAGTTTACTTACATTAATACTAGGCCAACCCACACTACTTACATCTCCTTGAACACTAGTCGAGTTTGATTGGGTAGTTAAATTCCAAACTGGATCATATAAAAAACGATATTTTAAAGTGTTATTGCTATAAGTTGTCCAGGTTGAAAAAGGGTTTGGAGAAAGAGTTGGAGTGGGCATTGATGGCGAAGAAAAAGGAGTGGGACTCGAAACAACAGCAGCTGTAGGAGATGTTTGTACTGGAGAAACCGTAACAGATAGTTCTTTCACCGGCTTTGAGCTTAAATTGCCTACCATATCTCTCATCTGTGGCCACAAAAAAACTACAGATATTCCTAACAAGAATGCCATCAAAACCAATAAAGTGGTCTTTCTATCTATGCTTTATTCTAACATATTTGTGAATTCTAATCTGAATCAGAATACTTTGAGCTATGAGGGTAAAAAGTTGCAATATGAAATCGTAAAACCATTCGACGCTATACTAAATTGTGCCG
>CBDUUX010000067.1:0-3613 GCA_965370515.1 uncultured bacterium | reverse complement strand
TTAGTAAGAGTTTTGGCCCGGTTCAAGCCTTAAAAGACATTTCTTTTAAAGTAGATTCGGGAGAGTTTGTTTTTCTAACTGGCATTTCGGGGACGGGGAAAAGTACTCTTTTTAAGATCTTGACTGGTCAGGTAGTTCCTGATCAGGGCAAAGTTCAGGTTGGAAACTGGCTGGTTTTTGATGAGGAAAAAAAGATAACTCCCAAGGAGTTGCTTAACTTAAGAAGGAAAGTAGGCTTGATTTATCAAGATTTTCAATTAATCGAAGAGTATACGGTTGAGGAGAATGTTGCTCTAGCCCTAGATATTTTATGTATCAAGGGGAAAGACTGCTCAGTTCAGGTGAGTAAGGTTCTAAAAAAGGTTGGCTTGTTTTCTCGGGCCCAAGCTTTTCCCCGCCAACTCTCGGGAGGAGAGCTGCAGCGCTTGTCCTTGGCCCGGGCTTTAAGCATAAAACCGGAAATATTATTGGCTGATGAGCCCACAGGGAATTTGGATCCGGAAACTAGCTGGCAACTAATTTCTTTACTTGATAAGATAAATAAAGAAGGAACGACGGTATTAATGGCTACTCATAATTTTGATATTGTTAATTCCTTTAAAAAAAGAGTGATTAAGTTAGTCAAAGGCAAAGTGGTTAGTGATAAAAAGAAAGGTAAATATTAATGAAGCTTAGGAGCAAGGTTTGGCACCATTTGCGCCGTAATCCCCACCAAAGTTTGGCAGCGGTAGTGGTGATGCTTTCTAATTTCTTGCTTATCACCAGTGTTGTTTTTACTCTTTTTGGTTTAAGTTCGGTTTTGCGTTTTTTAGAAACCAGGCCCGAGGTGACGGCCTTTCTTAAAGATGAGGTAGGAAAAGAGAAGATTGATTTATTAATCGATGAACTAAGGGGAAAAGAAGAGGTAAAAGAGGTTAGATTTGTCAGTAAAGAGCAGGCGCTGGAAATTTACAAGCAGGATTTTTCCGATAATCCTTTGCTTTTAGAAATGGTTACCGCTGAAGTATTGCCTGCCTCGATTGAAATTTCGGCTGAAAATCCGGAAGCGCTCAAGCAGGTAGCCAGCGATTTAACTGCTCAAGCCGATCTTTTTGATGAGATTGTTTTTCAGCAAGAGGTTGTTGATGCTTTATCAAAGTGGACTCAGGGGGCCGAGCAAGTTGGCTTGGGATTAATAATTTTCCTCTCTTTAGTTTCTTTAATTGTGATTTGGGTAATTGTGGGCATGAAAATTACCTTGCGGAAAAAAGAAATCTCAGTTTTAAATCTTTTAGGAGCGGCGGGAAGTTATATCAGAAATCCCTTTTTACTTGAAGGGATGTTTTATGGGGTAGCCGGAGCTGTTTTTGGTTGGGGAATTATTACGATAATTTCTTTTTTACTGCGCTCTCGCCTAGTTGAGTTTTTTGAGCAAATTCCTTTTTGGCCCAGTTCTTTTCTGCCCTTTGGCTTAATTTTATTAGGAGAGATGCTTTTTGGAGCAATAATCGGCTTATTTGCAAGTACCCTGGCCGTTAAAAAACACTTGCGTAAATGAAGTTTCTAAAACTTCTGCTTTTATTTTTTACCCTAACCTTAGCTCTTTATTTTTCTGCTGGTTTAATTAGGGCAGAAGAATCTTCAGAGTCAACAGAGCAATTACAAAATGAAATTAATGGTTATGTTGTTAAGCTGGATCAGCTAGGTAAGCAAAAAAGCACCCTAAAAAATGAGATTGCCATTATGGATTCCCAAATTCAGCTGACCAGTTTAAAAATTCAGCAAACTTTAGGATCCATTAATTTACTTGAAGAGCAGATTAAGGAATTGGGCGTGAAGATTGGGGAGCTGGACCAATCCTTAGACAGTCTTTCTCTTATTTTCTTAAATCGGGTTTCGGAAAGTTATAAATCCCAAACCACCTCTCCTTTTTCCTTATTTTTATCAGCCAATAGTTTTGGTGATTTTTACCGGAAACTAAAGTATTTAAAAGCTTTGCAGTTAAATGATCGGGTAGTAATGATTAGACTAGAGGAGGCTCGGTTTAGTTTTGATCGGCAAAAGCAAGAGCGAGAAGAAAAGCAGGCAGAGCTGGAAAGTTTAAAAAAGACCTTAAATGCCCAAAAAGAGTCTCTTGAGGGGCAGAAAGTATCTAAGAAAAGACTATTGGTGGTTACTCAGAATGATGAGCAAAAATATCAAAAGCTATTAACACAGGCAAGGACAGAGCTTAATTCTTTGCGGTCTTTCGCTTTGAGCCGAGGAGGAGGCTTATTACCACCTCAGTCGAGTCCTGATGGTTGGTATTACAACCAGCGGGATGAGCGTTGGGGTGGGGCATTAATTGGTAGTTCAGATATGACAGTTTGGGAAGTAGGCTGTTTGATTACTAGTGTAGCAATGCTGTATACCAAAAATGGTTTTTCGACAACCCCTCTTGAAATTGCCAGCAATGTCTCATTTTTCTTTTCCGATACTGCCTATATGCTTCGGCCTTGGCCAACACCATCCGGCTTGAGTTTAGTTTTTGGTTCTTATGATGACCGTTTTAATTTTATTGATCAAGAACTGTCTCAAGACAGGTCGGTGATTATTCATTTAAACATTGGTGGTGATGGTCACTTTGTAGTTGTTAAAAGAAAAGATGGTAGTGAATATATCATTAACGACCCCTGGTATGGTCCAGACTTGAAGTTAACCGATTATTATTCTATTTCATCTATCGATCAAGCTGTTGTTTATCGCTAATAAAAATGAGTTATTGTTAATTACTATCTTTATGTTAATTAAAGTTTTTCTAAAAATGTTATTATTATCCAAATGAGGATTAAGGATAAAGAGAAGTTCTTTCGAATTTATGCTAACCTCCCTTTTAATATCCGGAATAGCGAAATTATTGCAGTTGTGAACAGTGAGCCGTTTACTTGGAATGCAGCCAGAATAGAGATTGAAAATAACACCAAAAAAGGCGACGAGATTTTGGAAAGGTTAATTAAATTAAAAATAATTAAACAAAATGACCAACAATAAAAAACCTCAAAAACGTTATAAAAAGAAGGGGATTCAGGAAGATGTGCGTGAGTTGATAATAGAGCGAATTAAGGCAGCTTCTGGTGATTTGGGAATTTCTGTTGGCTCCGAGGGATATATGAAAGCAAAAATCTAAAGCTTCGAGTGTCGATTGTGTAAAAGGTGTTTTTCATGATAGGATAATTTTAATGCCCAGGAGATGGTGGTTAGTTTTAATAATTGCCTCTTTGTTTATTTTGTTTCCTAAAATCTGTTTTGCCAATTCAGCTGTGATTCTCTATAAATTTAGTGCCAATAACGGAACTGACTGGGTGGAGATTTTTAATAATGGCTCCGAAGATATTAATCTTTATGGCTATTACATAGAGGATGGAACCAGTAAGGTTGAAGATTTAAGTTGTATTCTGAAAGCAGAAGGCCATTATTTTATAAACTGTGGGGTCAGACTGAATATGAACAGTGATGTAATTTTGTTGAAAGATAGCAGTGGAGAGTTAGTTGATTGTGTTGCCTATGGAGACGAAAAATGCTCAGGGAGAGAGTCGTTTGATTTAGAAGCACCTGGAGAAAGCCTGTGGATAGATCCTGGCCCCCAAGCCCCAGA
>CBDUUX010000066.1:0-3616 GCA_965370515.1 uncultured bacterium | reverse complement strand
AGCCTGGTTTTCCAAAGAAGGATTAGTTTCTTCCATTGCTTAAAAATTAGCAGGAAAAGGAAAGGAAGTCAACCAAAGAAAAAGAGGCTATTTGACAACTCCCTTTAACATGATATCATACTCACAGCCCAAGACCGTAAGGCCATGAACCGTGCTTAGCTCTGGTTCATGAATAAAAATCTTACCGAGGCAGAATATTAGCTAAAAGCTTAAAGCTAATAGCTAAAAGCTAAATGCCTCGGCTTTCCGAGGCTTTTTATTTGGGGTTTTGAATTTAAAACATTAGAACTTGTCCCGCATTTTGGCGGGATCCCGCCAGCGGCGGTGATTTAGGATTTCGAGTTTCGAGTTTAGGATTTAAAAAAAGATGGTTAAACAAAGTAAAGTATACGAAGTAGACAACTTAAAAGCCTTAATCAAGGGCAGCAAAAGCGCTGCTTTAATTGATTATCAGGGCTTAACCGCTGAACAAATTAGGGAGCTTCGAAACCAAATTAGAGAGCAAGGTGGAACAATGCTGGTAGCCAAAAATACCTTGCTGATGCTCGCCTTAAAAGCCTTAGGAATAAAGCTGTCAAAAACACTAACTGGCCCCACTGCCTTAGTTGTTGCCAATAAAGATGAAATTGCTCCCTTAAAAGAAATAGCAAAAACTAAAAAACTGTTTGAAAAACCAGAATTTAAACTGGGTATTTCTCAAGGAAAACTCCTTTCTTTATCTGAACTTGAAGAACTAGTCTCCCTGCCCAGCAAGGAAGCTTTGCTCGCCCGACTTATAGGAGGGTTAGTCAATCCCCTTACTCGCTTAACCTACACTTTAAATTATAATCAGCAAAAACTGCTTTTAACTTTAAAAGCAATAACCGAAAATAAAGGAGGTGAAAACTAATGAGTGATAGTAAACAAACTAAAAGCAAAGAAAAGAAACAAGATAAAGTTTCTGTTAACTTAGATCCTAAATTAACTAAAATCTTAGATCAAGTTTCTGATCTTTCTGTTTTAGAGCTTTCTAAATTGGTAAAAGGTTTAGAAGAAAAATTCGAAGTTCAGGCAATGGCTGCTGCTCCTGTTGCCGCTACCGGTACAAACGGAGGCAATGGCAGTGATGCCGCTCCAGTTGAGGAAAAAACCCAATTTACCGTGGTAATGACTGAGGCTGGCGGAAATAAAATAAACGTCATTAAAGCCTTGCGCTTAATTAAACCTGATCTAGGCTTAAAAGAGGCCAAAGACATGACCGAAAAACTACCCGCAGAAGTTTTAGTAGACGCCAAAAAGGACGACGCTAAAGAAGCAGAAAAGAAACTAGTTGAAGCCGGGGCAAAAGTAGAGTTAAAGTAAGTCTTTTGGTACTACTGGACATGGCAAAAAAAGAATCTGGTTGGGGTTTTGGCGCAAACACCAACGCTTTTTTGCCATGTCCTCATCTTGACGAACGCTTTAACTACCTCCTAACGAGGGGGACCCAAGGACTAAGGATTCTTGAGTTCTGAAACGAAAGGAGATCACACCACCCACCCGATGGTGAATGGACATAGGTGTCAACACACTTCCCTCCTCCGGTTAGCCAGACTGCAGTAACACAGTCTTTAGATCGGGGGTCATGCTTGACCCAGATCCAACCCCCTGACTTTAGGTTACCCCCCTGATCTATTCCTGATGGTTCGCCATACGGCGGGCCAAAGTCTCGGTTTACCTCCCTCAGGCGAAAAGGGCCCCGAAGGTACGAAAGTCCCCAGGACTTTCGCGACAATGACCAGAGTGTGTCCCCTGGTCGAACCTCATAAGCATGCCAGCCCCAGGGTCCGGCATAGCACCTATGGGGCAAAACCAGAGAGAGCAAAACGATCACAGCCAACAACCAAGTACCGAGTCTTATTTTCTTCACGTCAAACCTCCTTGTGTGTTTGTGGTGATAGCTTCTGCGCCGAAGCTATCTTTTTTTGAATTCGTCAAGGTGCTTAGTTTATCCTTAACAACAAATCCAGCGCATTTGCTGGTCGTCGTTTTGGGAAACTGTCCTATAATGCCATAATTATCAAGAAAAAACAAGGTTTTGGGAGTTTTTTAGCCTAACTGCTCGAGCAGTTGAGGGAAGAGGTTTAATTTATCAAGATATTTTTCGTTTAGCAAAAATGGCTGGAGGCGGCGTTTAAACTGCTTTAGTTTTTTCTCTTCATGGTTAAACTTTTTAACCGCCCTGGAAACTAAATTCAAAGACAGCTTGTTATCTTTAACAAACTGCTTGTCAACTTTGGCCCCCTGGGAAATAAGCCAAACAATATCATAAATATCCCGAGGTTGAGTTTGGACTCGCCTTAAATAGGCCGTCAATTTTTGCACCAACAGTTGATTTAAAGGAATGGTTACTATATTCACCAAAAAACCATAGCGATTGAGTAAAACTGTTTGTTTTTGGTGTTTTTGCCAAGTTTTCTCAAAATCAAACTTAATCATTAGTTTTTCCTTTGGATCACGGCCAATTTTTAGTTCAAAAAGTAAATTTTTAAAACGAAACTCCCAATAGATTCTCTTTTTGGTTTGGTTGCGATAAAAATCAAGAGCAATGTTTTCTTTTTTAAGCTGAGCAAAAGTCTGCTCTATTAAATAATCCGCCTGACTAAAACTTGTTTCACCCAAATCAAAATCAAAATCTTCTGAAAAACGATCTAGGTTCCTGGTTAACCGTAAACAAGTGCCGCCTACAAAAATCAATTGGGATGAGCTTTTTTGGCGATAAAGAATATCCAGAATTTTAACTTGTAAATATTCTCTTAAAATCGCCCGCTTTTTGCTTAAGGGTAATTGATAATTTTGAGCAAATTTAATAATCTGGTCAAAATCAGTTATTAGATTGTTCATGGTAGTTTAATTGTTTGAACCCATGCGGGAAAATTTTTAACATACCGCTGATAACGATTAAAATCAAAATCCGCCAAAGCAAGCCGCAAATCTTTCACTTTCTTAATTTTCCGTAAATAAAAAAAGTCAAGCAGGGCTTTTTCCTTTTGAGCTATTAGAAAAAAACTTTCTTTATCGTCCAGTCTCTTTTTAGTATAGCCCCAAAAAAGAACTGATTTGATTTTAGCATAATGGAAAATCCCAAACTGATTGCCGATTTTTTTAGTAGTTGTCGGGCTGACGCTGGTTAATCTCTGGGAAATATCGGGAATTATTCCGTAATAATTCAGGGCTGTTTCCAAACTGATATAAGAGGGCTGGTAGAGCTGGTTGGCCAAAACGAACTCGTCAAGCTTGACAGGGTTAAAGCAATAAAGCCCCCGCTTAAGTTGTACTAACCTGCCCTTTTGAATAAAGCGAGAAAGCTGGACCCTCAAGGAATCTTTTTTCTCAGAATAAAACTTTTTTTCAACATCAAGAATAGTAAAAAGATTTTGGTCAATCTCTTTTCGCAACTCAAGATATTTCATTAACAAATAATATACAAGATTGTCTATTATTTGTCAACCATCTCGGAAGTCATTCCCGGAATGTGAGAACTTACATTCCGGGAATGTTCTAGCTCCTCGGGGGTGAAAAATTATGTTACTATTAATTTATGAAAAAGTTATTTTTAAGTTTGGCTCTACTGCTTTCTTTTTCTTTTGCCTCTCCT
>CBDUUX010000065.1:0-3782 GCA_965370515.1 uncultured bacterium | reverse complement strand
TTTAGTGGGTTTTAAAAAGCAAATGAGCCAGCGGTGGGAATCGAACCCACGACCTATCACTTACGAAGCGATTGCTCTACCATCTGAGCTACGCTGGCATAAACAATTTTACCAAAGAATTGATTTAAAAGGGTACAAGAGCCTATAGTCATGTTAGAAGACAAGTTAATTAAAAACTTTTTATAATATGAGCGAGGAACGGGATTCGAACCCGCGACCTTCTGCTTGGGAAGCAGACGTTCTACCAACTGATCTACCCTCGCAAATAAGCAAGTTTAATTATATATGTTTTTAGACTTTTAATTAGGGATAGTCAAGACTTGGCCAGCTGTGAGATTGTCGGGATTTGACCCAATAGTTTCTTTATTTACCTCGTAAATCTTTTCCCAGGCATACATGTCTCCGTAAGCGCGAAGGGCAATTTTACTTAACCAATCTCCTTCTTGAACAGTATATTGGCCAGGATTAACGGGACCCTCTTTGGTTGCTTCTTGGATCGTAGCCATTTTCGCAACAACATCTGGGATAGTGAGTTCTTGGCCGACTGCCAATAGGTCTGGCGATGTTAGGTTATTTGCTTCAGCAATATCCGTCCAGTTATAGCCAGAGCCATAAAAGGTTTCGGAAATTTGCCATAGATTATCATTTTCTTTGACAACATATGTAATTGGCAAGTCTTTTGGAAAAACAAAACCAGCCGCTCTTTCAGTTGTTTCTTCGGCTGAAATGGTTGGATTTTCCATTTCTTGACCTTTTTGGAAGTAACGATAAACCAAGGTGCCCACAATGACCACCACCACCATTCCTAGGACAGTGCTAATAACTTGTTCTCTCGGTAGTAATTTTTCTTTTTGTTTAGCTATTTTTATTCACCCCCTTTCATTTGGAAGTTTGGGCAGGAAGGCAGAAGCTGTTTTGCGGGGCTAACGGGACTCGAACCCGCAACCTTCCGCGTGACAGGCGGATGCTCTAGCCGATTGAGCTACAGCCCCAGCTTTTGTATATTAGCAAATTATTCATAAAGGATCAATATGGAAATTGAATGAAATAAGATGTAGCTTATAAACAAAAAAAACAATAAATTAATTAATTGTTTATATAATGTGGTATTATCCTGTGAATTGGCTATGATTGATTAACTAAATATAACTTGTATAAAAATATATAACATTAGGTTTTAACCTATATTGGCACTTGCTCTTATCAAAAAGTATGTGAGATAATGAATTTAAAGAAGGGGGTGATTAATAATGATTTTACCAATTGGTTTAGTTTTGGCAGCAATTCTTTTTTATGTTTTTGGTACCTACAACCGTTTTCAAACTATCAAGACCCGGATTAAAGCCTCAATTCAAGAAATCGGAAACCAACTTAAAAGGCAGATGGAATTAATTCCTAACCTTTCAGCCTCTGTTGATAAGTATCTTAAGCATGAAAAAAATATTCTTCAAGCTCTGGCTGATGCCCGCAAAGTTGTTTCGGAAGCAGTCAAGTCCCAAAGCGCAGACAAAATGGTTAAGGCCCAGGATATGGTTCAAAAGCTATTAGGTTCAATTAGGGTGGTGGTGGAAAGTAATCCTGAGCTCAAAGGCGAGAAAGTGGTTAGCCAATTAATGGCTGACTTGCGAGATACTTCTGACAAAGTAATGTATTCTCGCCGGACCTTAATTGATTTAAGTGCCGATTACAACCGGATGGTGGTTACCATTCCTAGTAATTTAGTAGCTAAAATCTTTGGCTTTAAAGAAGAAAAAGGATTAGCCACTCCTTTTGAAGGAGAACATCTAGAGGTAAGTAAGGAAGATATTAAAACGCCTAAAATTAAATAAAGATCAGGATGGCTAAAAATATTTTGAATGTTTATGAACAAGTAGAGCGCAATAAAATGCGCTCCTGGTTGGTAATGTTCTTTTTTGTTGTTTTTGTCTGTCTCTTTATCTGGGCCATTAGTCAATTTTTAGAAACTGACTCAAGTTTGATTCTCCTGGCGATTGTTTTTTCGCTTTTTTCTTCTTTAGGAGGTTATTTTTTGGGGGATAGGATGGTTTTGAGCTTATCAGGGGCTCAACCAGCCAATAAAAAGGATCATTTTACCTTTTATACGGTTGTCGAAAATTTATCTTTAGCTTCCCAAATTCCCTTTCCTAAACTTTATGTAATTCAAACTCCTGCCCTAAATGCTTTTGCCACGGGAAGAGATCCTCACCATGCTGTGATTTGCGCAACTACCGGCCTTTTGGAAAAGCTAGACAGAACCGAACTAGAAGGGGTAGTTGCTCATGAAATTTCTCACATCGTGAATTACGATATTAGATTAATGACTATTGTTGCCATTTTAGTAGGAACAATTACTTTGCTGGGTGATTGGTTTTTACGCTCCGGTCGAAGATCTAGCTCTTCTAAAAAGGAAGCAAAATCGGCTTTAATGATAGTTGGTTTAATTTCTTTGATAATTGCTCCCATTGCCGCTAAATTAATTCAATTGGCTATTTCCAGGTCCAGAGAATATCTAGCGGATGGGTCAGCCGTTAAACTTACTCGTCAACCCCAGGGTTTAATTTCTGCTTTGAAAAAATTGGGCGAGCAAACTAAATCTTTAAAAACAGCTCGCTTGGGTACTGCTCATTTGTTTATTGTTAATCCCTTTAAGGAAGAAAAGGGATTTTTAAGGCTAAAAAGTTTGGCATCTACCCATCCACCACTTGAGGCGAGAATAAAGATGTTAGAGAATATGTTATAAATAAAAAAGAAAGGAGGTGAATAATGGAAAAATGGTTGAAAAAATTAGATGATTTTTTTGAAGATCTTTTTTTGAAAAAACTACCCTCATTGCCAAAAAATTTCCAGGAAATAATCACAAAGGCTCTTCCTTGGTTGATTTTGGTTGTGGTTCTGATTACTATTCCTGGAGTTTTAGCTGGTTTAGGGTTTGGGGCAGTTGCTGTTCCGTTTTGGATTTTTGGGGGAGGTCAAAATTTTGGCTGGATGTTTGCTTTCTTGCTAAACTTAATTAAGTTGGCATTAATGGCAGTCGCTCTTCCGGCCCTTTTCAATAAAAATAAAAAAGGCTGGCAGCTTCTTTACTGGTCAACTCTTTTAGGAGTAATTAATAGTATTGTTTTTATTTCTTTAGGAGGATTAGTAGGAGTCGGAATTGGTTTATATGTGCTTTACCAAATAAGAAGTAGCTATAAATAGCTTTAAAACAAAGGTGGAAAGAAATAGCTATTGAGAATAAAAGGCTTTAGCTTGCCCTTCTGGGGGGTTAGTCAAGTATTCTTGGGGGTATCCCTTCTCGTAGCTTTCCCCATTTTCGATTAAGGTATGTTTGGAAATAGCCAAAACTTCTTTTTGTCCGGTTAACTCTAATTCTATGGGCAAGCTGACACCAGCCCCTGTTTTAAGTTGTTTATTGCTTAAAAAATATTCTTCGCAATGAGCCCAAAGGTAAGCGGCTTGATTGTTATATTCGTATAGGTGGTAATCGCAAAAAACTTTTCCTTTAAAAGTGGGAGTAATTAAATTAGCCGGGAGGTAATCTGCGATTAAAGTTTCGAGGGTCTTTTTACTAAAAGTAGTTTCGGGTATGGTGGGAGTTGGAGTGGGCTCTTTATCAGATTGATTTTGGGTAGGAGAGAAAAAAGGAAAGATTGTTTTGTCGCCTTGCTTGGTATTCCAGTACCAAAACCCTCCGATCACTAGAAAAACAGCCATAAACCAAAATATAATGCTTTTCATTAAAAGCATTATATCACACTTCTGGATATGTTAGACTAAAAAAT
>CBDUUX010000064.1:0-3852 GCA_965370515.1 uncultured bacterium | reverse complement strand
TTAAGATTTGCTCAATCCGACCGACCACTCCCACTTCGTACAGGTCTTTCTTGGTGGGTTTTTCGATTTTAGGATCTTTTTGGGCCACCAGCAAAAGAAGCTTGTCCCCTTCAAAGGCCTGGTTTAGAGCGGCAATTGATTTGGCTCTTCCAAAAATTGCGTGCACATCCACTCCGGGAAAAGCAATCATGTTGCGCAAGGGCACTAAAGGAAAAAGCCGAGAAGTAAAGGGAAATATTCTTGGCAGTGATGTCATTTAACTATTATATTCTAAAAATAAACAACTAATAATAAAAACTATTAAAAAAATAACTTGATCATTGGCAGTCTAGCAAGAAAACTGCTAATTGTCAAGACTCTAAGCTTTAGGATATAATCCTACCATGGATCAAGTATTTTTGCTTCATTATGACGAAATTGCCCTTAAAGGGAGAAATAGAACCTTTTTTGAAAACAAGCTAATTAGCAACATCCGCCAGATTGCTAAAAAAAATAAGATTGAGACTGAGCTTGCTCGGCTCTGGGGCCGAATCATGCTCAAATCCTCCAGCCCTTCAGAAATAAGCAAGATTTTAGCAAAAACTCCGGGATTAGCCTGGTTTGCCCCTGCTTATTCCCTCTCTCCTGCTTTAGATAACTACAAAAAAGCAATTAACCAGCTAAGCAAAAAGGATAACTTTTCCACCTTTGCCATTCGCGCTAAAGTAGCTGATAAATCTCTTCCTTTTAAAAGCAAAGAAATAGAAGAAATTTTGGGAGACTGGGTCAGAAAAAACTTCAACAAGAAGGTAAACCTGGATAATCCCGATCTTACTTTTTTTGTAGAAATAATTAGCAAGAAACAAGCCTTTGTCTATGCTCACAAAATGCCAAGCCTGGGCGGACTCCCAGTGGGCTCGAATGGCCAAGCCCTAAGCTTGCTTTCCGGAGGAATTGATTCTCCTGTCGCTGCTTACCTGATGCTTTCCCGAGGCTTAGGAGTAGATTTTGTTCATTTCCACTCCTACCCCCAAACCAATCAAGCCTCTTTAGAAAAAACAAAGAAGCTAACAAGAATATTAGCCCAATACCAGCCCCAAACCAAGCTCTACTTAATTCCCTTTTTAGAAATTCAAAAACAAATGTTTAAAAATTGTAATCACCGCTATTTAGTCATTTTATACCGCAGAACAATGCTCAAAATAAGTGAACAAGTAGCAAAAAAAGAAGGTTATCAAGCCTTAATTACAGGAGACGCCCTGGGCCAAGTAGCGAGCCAGACAGTAGAAAATCTAAGCCTCCAAAACCAAGCCACCACTCTCTCTATTTTGCGTCCCCTGGTTGGCTTTTCCAAAAAAGAAATTATTAACTTGGCCCAAAAAATAAAAACCTACTCCACTTCCATTGAACCCCACCAAGACTGCTGCTCTCTTTTTGTCCCCAAAAGCCCGGCAACTAAAGCAAAATTAGAGCAAATAGAAAAAGAAGAAGAAAAACTAGATCTTGATAAACTAATTAAAGAAGCCTTAACTAAAATGGAGGAAGAAAAATGAAAGCAGGAAACGTTGTTTTAATCGGTCGACCCAATGCCGGCAAATCCACCTTAATTAACAGCTTGGTTAACCGCAAAATATCCATTGTAACTGATAAGCCCCAAACCACGAGGAAAACCATTCAGGGCTACTGGTGGGATAGTGATACTCAAATTGTATTTTGGGATACTCCCGGGGTTCTTAAAAAGGCAAAGGGCTTGGTAACTGCCAAAGCCAACTTGCTCCCCCAACTTTCACTGGATAACGCCGACTTAGTTCTTTACCTAATTGACCAGACCAGAAGTAAGGGAGATGAGGAAAACCGCACCTTGGGAATGGTGAGAAAAGTAGATAAACCTAAAATATTAGTTTTTAACAAGATTGATTCGAAAAGAAGCAACTATCTCCACGAATATTCTTTTTTAAAAGAAGAGTTTGATGATTGGCTTGGAATTTCCGCCCTTAAAAAAACCAATTTAAAATCTTTAGTAGAAAAAATAAAAAAACACCTGCCCGAAAGCGAGCCCCTTTTTGACCCGGAAAAAGTAAGCGCTTTTCCTGCCAACCTCACCCCTAAAGAATTTATTGCCGAGCTTATTCGCGAAAAAGCCTTTAAGATTTTGCGTCAAGAGCTTCCCTACACCTTAACCGTAGTAGTGGACGAAATTACCGAAAAAAAGGACATTTTCTACATCAAAGCAAAAATAATTACCACCGATAAGCGCTACCAGAAAATGATTATCGGTAAAAAAGCAAGCAACATTAAAGAGATTGGAACACTGGCCAGAAAGGAAATAGAACTAATTACCAACCAAAAAGTGTTTTTAGACCTGGAAGTTAAAACCGATCCCCACTGGCCCGAATATCTTTAAGCTCTATCGCCTGATCTAAAGAAAGCTCTCCAATTTTAGTTCTGACCAAACCAGCTAACACTCCCCCCACTCCCAGCTTTTTTCCCAAATCAAAAGCTAAAGAACGAACATAAAAACCCTTACTCACTTTCATTACTATTTCCACCTGGGGAAAAACCGCATTCTTAAAATCAGTCACTTTGATTTCCTCTATTTTTACCTCTTTTTGAGGAAGATTAGTAATTTTCTCTCCTTTTCTTGCTAATTTATACAAAGGCTGGCCTTTCCTTTTGACCGCGGAAAAAGCGGGCACAGTCTGTAAATATCCTTTCCCAAAAGAAGACAAAACTCTTTCAATTTTTTTCTTATTTAACAAAGATAATTTCTCAAACAAATCCGGGCCATTACTAATTTTTACCTTCCCTTCCAAATCATAAGTATCGGAAACTAAGCCAAAAACAATTTTCGCCCTGTATTCTTTTTCCAACCCCATAAATTTACTCTGCTCTTTACAAACCCTTCCCATAAGCACAATTAGCAAGCCGCTAGCCGCAGGATCCAGAGTTCCCGCATGGCCAATTTTTTGCCCTGGATAAACTTTTTTAAACTCCCGAATAACATCATAAGAAGAAATGCCTGAAGGCTTATTAACCAGAAAAAAACCTGATTTGCTATCCATCTTTTCTACTCATTATATAGTTTTCTTCCATAAAAAATGCCCGGCCACGACCTATTTTCGCAATCCGTTTCCGAATTACTATCGTCGGTGCTGATGCGTTTCACTTCTCTGTTCGAAATGGAGAGAGGTGGTACCACATCGCTGAAAGCAACCAGGCAATCAGATTATAACTCTAACTAAAGCGAGAAATCAAATCCTCAATAATTTTTATTGCCCAGTTGGGAAATTCATTTTTAACAATCTTACTCTCAAACCAATAGCCTGAAGACTCAATTAAACCTTTGGGGCCTAAAATATCAAGAGGGTGGATTTTTAAATTAATTTTCTCGCCTCTCCCCTTTTCCAAAAGTAGAGCATAGCCCATCCCGGGACGCAACACCACTCTTTGGCCAAAAACCAAAGAAGACAAGTCCCCCCTTTCTTCTAAAAGTAACTGATTAGTTAGTAAAGATAAGTCTTTTTCGGAAAAAGAGGTCCCGTATGAACGCGCTATCTTCATCAGGCCCATCACCAAGCGATGTTTAATTTCTCCTAATTCCCTTTCCTCCCCTACCATAATTAGTTGTTTTAAAATTTTCTTAACCTTAGAAATATCCCGACTGGCTGCTACTTTATTTACCTTTTCAATGAACTTATCCGCATCCTTATAAAAAGAAGAAACCAGTAAGGCCTGAACTTTATATAAAAGCTCATCTGCTTTCCCGATAGACTCCCAGAGATTTTGCAGAGAGTCCGCTCGAGTTGAAAAGGGAGTAATTTTCATTCCCCGAGTAGTTTTATAAACTTTTTTCCCTCCAACTCCTAATTCCTT
>CBDUUX010000063.1:0-4003 GCA_965370515.1 uncultured bacterium | reverse complement strand
CGCATAACTCGTTGTACTTTGGTTATTGTATTACTGAGTTGTCCTCTACCAATAAAATAAAATAAAAAAACATTGTAAAACTATACACATTCACAAAAAACGACCCCAGCGAAAAAAGAAATCAACGCTTAGCAGTACTTTTAGGTTTAAGCACAGTCTTAATTATTATTGGCTTAATTTTTGGAGGCATTCCCCTTTTAATTAGCTTAGCTAATTTTTTAGGAAAGCTAAATCGATCAGAACCAGAACTAATAGATGAAGACAACATTCCTCCCGTCCCTCCTCTTTTTTTCGCTGTTCCAGAAGCCACTATGAGCGCTTATATCAAAATAAACGGCTCAAGCGAACCGGAAAGCAAAGTAGAAATCTATTTAAACCAACAACTTATTTTAGATACAGAAGCAGACGAAGAAGGTGAATTTCAAGTTGCTAAAATTAATCTTGATAAAGGAATAAATTATTTATCAGCAAAAGCCCTAGATAAGGCTGGCAACGAAAGCGAAACTTCTCAAGAAATAAAGATTGCCTACGATGATCAACCCCCAACTATAGAAATCAACCAACCCGGAGAAGAAGAAACTGTTTACCAGCAAAGTTTAGAAATTAAGGGAAAAACTGAATCGGACGAAATTAAAATAACTGTTAACGATCACTTAGTTGTTTTAGAAAAA
The DNA here is from genome assembly GCA_965370515.1 of uncultured bacterium. Lineage (GTDB taxonomy): Bacteria > Patescibacteriota > Microgenomatia > UBA12405 > BS750m-G30 > BS750m-G30. Next base: position 3,332 of record CBDUUX010000063.1, on the reverse strand, counting down.
GAAGGTGAATTTAATTACCTTTACGAATTAAGCGAAGGGAAGAATTCAATTAAGATAGTTGCTCAAGATTTGGCGGGAAACCAAACTGAGAAAGACTTAAGCATCACTTACAGCCCCTAAAACTATCCAACCCCAAACTAAAAGCCAGGGATAAAAAAGAGAGTTATTAAAAAATGAGTGAATTAGCCAAGGAACAAAAGTAGCCAACACAAGTAGTTGATTTTTCTTAACCACTCTTTTAAAAAAATAAAGATAGGCCATTAAACCAAAAATACCTGTTGTTGCCAAAACAAACAGAAAAGAACTATCCGCTCCTCCTCCAGCATGATTTTCCTGCCAATTATCTTCTAAAAAACCAGCTTTTTTTTGAGCCCAGCGATAATTATTAAAACCAACTCCCAAAAGAGGACTTTGCCGAGCAATATTCAGGGCATTTCCCCAACTTTCCAGCCGGGAATAAATGCTATCTCTTCTTTCTAGCTTTGTTCCAATGCTTTGAGGACGAGGCAAAAAAACAATAGTTATTAAAAATATTCCCATGGTAAGGAAAAAAAATCTTCTTGTTTTCTTAAACCAGGCAATGACAGCAACTGCTACTAAAAAAGCTAAATAACTGCTCCGACTATATGTTAAAGCTAAGGCGAGGTAGACTGGCAAAACCCAAAAACTAATAAACTTCCAATCGAACTTCTTAATCTTTGGCCAAAATAAAATAAATCCTAGGACCAAGGTCTGAACATAGATCATTCCGGTAAAACCGGGATCAAAATAAGTTCCTACTACCCGAAACAAATGAGGATCCCAATTAAAAAGCTCCCAGGAGTAAAAATCGGGATAAACAAAATATTGAATTAAGCCCAATATCGCCGCCAACCACCCTCCCAACATTAAACAGTTTAAGATTTTCTTTTTTTCAATTTTTTTTAGCTCTGCCACGCTTAAAAAGATAAAAAAATACGCTGCATAACGGACCAAATATAAGCCACCCAAAGCTGTTCTCTCCCAACCCCAAGTGGGAATGCTGGGCAGCAAAGAAAAACTCGCTAAAAATAAAAAGGGCAAAAGAGATATAAATATTCTATTTTTCTTAAGCTCTTTCAATCCTCTCTGTTTTATGAAGATAACCACCAAACAAACAACAAAAAGGTCCTGCAAATAAACATTTACCATGGGAATGCCCAGAGGCAAACGAGTTAATTGACCCAAAGGGAAAAGGACTAGAATAATAAGTAGTAAAAACCAATTAATTTTCATTACTAACCTGATATAGTTTAACTTTAGTAACCGGGTTTTCATAGATCAAGTTCCAATCGGTAAATCTTGGGGGAGGGCTTACTTCTCTGACCAAAAGATGAGTAAACTCAGTTTTTTTATCAGCCCAAGATTCGTGTACAAAAGGAAAGTCAAGGTAATATAAATTATGAACTCCGTAAACTAAAACCAGATCAGATTCTTTGATATTCTCTTTAAAATAACCATCAACATCATAAAAATCACCATAATCAAAATTTAGGTTTTTGCTTAAGAATTCTCTTTTAGATTCTTTTTCCAAAATAACCGGGAGAAACTTCGCGTTGCTAACTACTCTAACTCCTAAATGGAGAAGGCTGATAAATAAAATAACCCCAAAAAGTAATCTTTTGGGCTTTTCCCTTGTTAAAAAAGGAGACTTAAAAGCATTAAGAGAAAAAATAATTAGTGCCGGCAAGAACGGCAATAAATAGCGAATAGAATGCGTTGGGGTAAAAAACCAGTAAACTAGAGTAAGCAAAGCAAAAATAGAGGCCATTTTCACTGTTTTAGAAGCCTTAGGAAAGGTAATTAGGGCCCACGGAAGGGTAATTAAATAGACAGGAGTCAGAAGGCTGTCAGGCTTAAAGGTAAGCTCCCAAGGGATCCAAAATAATCTTAATAAATTACTTTCAATAAGGGGGTAGGCAGATTGAGTATATTGTGTAAAAAGAGGATAAAAAGGATTTCCGGTATAAGTAAAAGTTCGCCAGTACCAAGGCCAACAAACCAGTAGGGCAAAAAAAGTTACCCTAAACCACAAAACCAGTCCCTTTTTCACATTTTTACTAATAAAAATAAAAAGGAATAGATAAATTAGCAAAGTCCCCCATGATAATAATTTGATTGACAAAGATAGCCCCAGAAATATTCCCTGCCAAACAAGATCTTTTTTACTTTTCCCCTCAAACCATAAAAGAAAGCGATCAAGGGCCAGGAGTTCAAAAAAAACAACAGCTAGGTCGATATAGGCCGTAGTTGATAGCCAGCCGACAACAGGAGTAACATAAAAAATTAGAGCTCCCAAAATCGCAAGCTCTTTATCAAATATCCTCTTTAAAAGACGATAAAGAAAATAAACACATGCCACTCCGAAGGCCCAATGAATTATCTTGGCTAATACTTCTCCTTGAAGAGCCAAAGCCCCAGCGTAGACTACTTCCATTAATTGGGGCTGGCCACTGGGATAAAGTAAGCCTCCCGAGATAACCGGTATTTTTTTCCACTGCAAATATAACTTAGGTAAAGTCAGGTGGTAATATAGGGCATCAAAAGAAAGTTCTGGACCCAAAGCCCCAATTAAATTAACCCAGGCAAAAATAATAATTAACGCCAGTGAAGCAATAGCCATAGATATCGTCCCAAGATATAAAGAACCCAGATAGCAAATAAATTAAAAATTGCCCCATCGAGGCTCCAGATTATTCGACCTGTAAAAGCGCATAAGCCGCAGCCGCCTTTTCTATTACTGGATAATAAACAGACTGAAATTGATATTAGCCTGTCTCACCATGGCTTGTGGCTGGGATTGTGTTATAGTATTAGATACGGGCAAAATTAATTCCTATACCATAGTTTTTTTTAAACGCAGAGATCGCAAAGATAAAGAAGAAGTAATTTGTAATTAGTAATTAGGAATTGGAAACTGGGTGAACGATAGGCGATATGCAATATGCTATAGCTTACTACCAATCGCCTATTCCCTACTTATAGTTCCTGATTTTTTATAATATATATTTTTCGGCCGAAGGGCCCGTTTTACGTGTCGTGAGACCCCGTATTACGGGGGTGATAATTCGTGAAATTCGTGGACTTCTTTTCTTTGATTGCAGCCTGTGTTGCAGTATGCTATTATAGCCAAAAACTTTGTTTTTTTAGCAAAACTTTTACTCTCTGAGAATATATATTGCAAAGATGCAACGCTATTTATGGCACGCGGATTACCCCCGTAATACGGGCCCTTAGGCCGCGTTAAACGAGGGCAGGACGGATTATTTATAATATATTTTTAAATCCGTATTAATCTGTGGACAAAAGTTTTT
>CBDUUX010000062.1:0-4013 GCA_965370515.1 uncultured bacterium | reverse complement strand
ATAAAATAAGACAAGGGTCAAAATGGAAAAAACAAAAATTATAGGGACTGTAATTGCCCCATGGCCCCATCGGCTTAGATGAATGTGAATAGGAGATAAACTTAAAAGAAGGGCACTTATTGTGGCGACTTTTTTATTAAAAATATTCTTAGCCAAAAAATATGATAAGGGAATAGTAAGAGTAGCGGGAAGGATCCAGGCCATTTTTATTGCCCAAAAATTAGGTTTTATAACTTTTAAAATAAAGGCAAGATAATGAATAAACAAGGCGGGTGTTCCATACCAGCCAATGCCATACCAGGGAAGATGCCTTGTTTTATTGATGACGCGAAGGGCGTCAAGAGCTAAATTGTACTCGTCAATAAAAACAGACGGAGGAATAACTTCGAGCCTATATAATCGCAGAAAAAGGCCAAGAAGAGTGATAATAAAGATTTTTCGCTTCATTTGCTTAGGATTTGTTAGTATAATAACACTTGATTTTAATTGATGAAAGTAAAAAAGATATCTATTGTAATTCCGGTTTTTAACGAGGAAGAAACTATTGGGCAGATTATTGGGGCTGTTAACAGGGCTAAGGTTTTTGGTTTAAAGAAAGAAATCATTGTTGTTGACGATTGTTCAACTGACAAGACTGGCGCTATTTTGTCCAAACTTAGTAAAAAAGAAGTTAAAGTTTTATCTCACCCTCGGAATAAGGGCAAGGGGGCGGCTTTAAGAACGGGATTAGGGGTGGTTACTGGGGACATTATTATTATTCAAGACGCTGATTTGGAGTATGATCCAGCCGATTATTCCCGATTACTTGAGCCAATCCTAAAAAATAAAGCAGAAGTTGTTTATGGTTCCCGCTTTGTTGGTCAAGATCCACATCGGGTTTTATATTTTTGGCATTATTTGGGCAACAAATTTCTCACTCTTTTTTCGAACATGCTGACCAATCTTAATTTAACTGATATGGAAACGGGCTATAAAGTTTTTACCCGCCCAGTAATAGACAAAATATTGCCCCAATTAAGATCTAATGATTTTGGGATTGAGCCGGAAATTACTGCTAGAATTTCTAAATTAAAAGTGCCTATTTATGAAGTGGGGATTGCTTATTACGGAAGAACATATCAAGAGGGAAAGAAAATCAATTGGAAAGATGGACTCCTGGCTTTTTGGTATGTTTTTAAATATAATTTACTCACTAAAAAATGAGTAAAGTAAGAGTGATAACTACCAATCCTCAAAAGGTTATTGTTGATTACGCTCAGTTGATTGAAAAGTTTTGGCCAAAAAAAGAAAAAAGGCCGGTAGTTATTAAGCTTAATCTTTCTTGGACCAAAGTTTATCCGGCTTGTTCTTCGCCTCCCTGGCAACTAGAGGGGACGATTAAGGGCTTACTTGATTTGGGTTACTCCAAAAAGGAAATCATTCCGGTGGAAAACCGAACGGTGGTTACGGATGTTTATCAGGGAGCAAAAAATCATGGTTGGGAGGGGGTTTGTAAGAAGTATGGGGTAAAATTTCATTATTTAACAAAAGAAGAGTATGGTTTGTATCAACCCCAAGGAGAAATGCTGGCCTTAAACAAAATTTTTCCCGAGGGAATATTGCTTCCTAAAATTTTGAAAGGGAAAGATTTAATTACTTTATGTACTTTAAAAACCCATGTTTTTACTCAAACTACGGGAGCAATTAAAAATTATTTTGGGATGCTTAATACCAAGCGTCACCATGCGCACCGCTTTATTCATCAGGCAATTATAGATTTACTGACCATACAGCATGAACTTCATCCTCGCCGATTAGGGCTGATGGATGGTTCAGTAGTAGGTTTTGGTTCTGGTCCTCGGGCAATGGAATGGAAGGCGGCGAATTTAATTTTGGGGAGTTTAGATCAGGTGGCTCTCGATTCGGTGGCGGCCAAAGTAATTGGCCTTGATCCGCTTAATATTAAGTATTTAAAACTAGGGAAAAAACAGGGATTAGGAGAGAATGATCTCAAAAAGATTAAAGTTGAGGGAATAAAAGAACTACCCAATTTTAAATTAAAGAAGAAAGAGAATTTTGCCTCTCGGGGGCAAAATTTGATATATCATAAACTTCCCTGGGGGTTGGAAAAACTGCTTTTGCAAACTTTTCTTGTGCCTTGGTCTTATTTGGCTTCGCGGGGATTTTATGACCTTTATTGGTATAACGCGATAGGTAAAAAGCGGGTGAAAGATTATTTTAACTCTGATTGGGGAAAGTTGTTTTCTACTTATCAGGAGTAGCTGTTTTAGAAAATAGCTTTTTCGATATCTGCCCATCCTTTTTAATTCTGATAACTGGGCAAGTTGTTTTATTTCTTAAGTGATTAATGGTGCGGGGGTCGTCTTCTAAAAAGTAGTTTATTTTTAGCTTTTTGATCATCTTTTCTTTAAAAAGATGGGGTTGTTCATTTTCTAAGTTAATGTTTACCTTTTTGTAATCAAAAGTCGGATAGTAATTTTTAAACCATTGCTTAGTTTGGTGGTTTAAAAAGCGATAGCGACTAGAGATAAAGTAAATTTGAAAGTCTTTTTCTAAGCCTTTAATCACTTTTAGGTTTTTGAGTAGGGGTGGGCGTAGTTTATAGTGGTGACTAGCAATTCTCGCTTGGCGCTCCAACTCTGTTTTAGGAAAACGGTATTTTTTATTGTGATTAGTATGGGACTTTACCAGCCATTCAATTAACCTTTTGGGAATAATGGGGGGCTTGTTGATTATTACACCATCAAGATCAATTCCAATGTTAATCGTTTTTTGTACCATTAGAGGATTATAAAGAAACTAAGCCGGATAATCAAAAAGACTGTTGCTGGTATAATCGGGGGATGTTTAAAAAGTTATTATTTTGGCAGCCAGGTAATTTTCCCTCTAAAGGAGCCTTGGTGAATTCTTTGGCCCTTTTTTTTGAGTGGATTATTTTAGCTTCTGTTATTTTCTTAAGTGCTTGGTTTTTATTTACTAATAATTCTACCCAGTTAACTTTATTTTGGAAGATTTTAGTTGCTTCGGAAGTTATTCACCAAGTGGGTAAGTTTTTATCTCCTTGGAAAAGACCTTTTTATGAAAATGGAAAAAAAGCACCTTTGCGCTCAGTTCCTTATTCTAAGGGTAGTTTTCCTTCCGGTCATGGGCTGCGAGCCGTAATCATTCTTTATTTTCTGGCCCTGGAGAGTAAAGTTTTATTATTGGTATTTGCACCGGCTTTAATTTTGAGTGTTTTTAGTCGGGTTGTTCTTTCTCTTCATTATCCAATTGATATTGTGGGGGGGATGATATTGGGATATTTGTTAACTAGTATTTTTGAGAAGTTAATAAGGTGAGCAAGAAATGCTTTTGGCTTGTTTTATTCTTGGGTTTGCTAATTAGGCTTCTGGCTTGGAGGCTTTTACCTTCGGCTTTGGTTGATGATGGGCTTGCCTATCAGCAACTAGCAATTAATCTTCTTGAAAAGGCTAAATATTTTGGGCGAGAAGGGGTTGCTTTTCGTCCGCCTCTAATGCCTCTTTTTTTGGCTTTTATTTACTTTTTAGGAGGGATTAAGACTTGGTTGGTAAGTTTAATTTTGATTTGTTTTTCTATCTTAACAGTAGTTCTAATTAGTCAATTAACAACAAAGATTTTTACTAAAAAAGCTGGAGATTTAGCCTTGGTTTTGGGAGCATTTTGTTTTGATCTGGGTTTATTTTCTCCTTTATTAATGGGGGAGACTTTAGTAATCTTTTTGCTGGTTTTAGGTTTTTGCTTGTTTTCAAACCGAAGGAAAAATTTAGCTTTTTTTGTTTGGGGCCTAACGCTTTTAGGTAAACCTTTCTTGTTAATTGCCTATCTTTTAACTTTCTTTGTGATTAAAAAGTTAAGAATATCTAAGGTTGGGCTTGGGAATTGGGGCTTAATTATTTTTTTTCTTCCTGCCTTTTTTTGGTCGGTCCGCTCTACTGTTTTTTTAAAAACCCCAACTTTTGTTTCAAGCAACGGAGGTTTAAACTTTTATATTG
>CBDUUX010000061.1:0-4134 GCA_965370515.1 uncultured bacterium | reverse complement strand
AATTATGACCTGGTTATTTCAGTTACTAGTTATCCAGGGAAATTTATTAAAACAAAAGGAAAAACAAAACATCTATGTTATTGCCTAACTCCGCCTCGTTTTTTATGGCAAAAGGAGAGCTTGTCAAAAAATTTGCGAAAGTTCTTCCCCCTAGGTTTTTATTGGAGAATGAAAGATGTTTTGGCAGCTCAAAATCCCGATTTTTTATTCAGCAGTTGTGAAAATGTGCAAAAGCGAATGAAGAAGTTTTACCGAAGAGGGGCAAAAGTAATTTATCCGGGAGTTGATTTAAAAGAGTTTAGGTTGTCAGAAAAAAAGAGAGAAGATTATTTTTTGCTGGTTAGCCGCTTAGTGGATTACAAGAAGGTAGATTTGGCGATTAAGGCTTTTAATCAGTTGGGCTGGAAATTAAAAATTATTGGAGAGGGAAGAGAAAGGGAAAAACTAAAAGTTCTGGCAAAGAAAAACATTGAATTTTTGGGAGAAGTAAGTGAGCCGGTGCTGATTAAATCTTACCAAGGGGCCAGGGGGGTTATTTTCCCCCAAGAAGAAGACTTTGGTTTAGTACCCTTAGAAGCGCAAGCTTGTGGGACACCGGTTTTGGCTTACAAGGGAGGAGGAGCTTTAGAAACGGTAATTGCTGGAAAGACAGGAGAGTTTTTCTCTCCCCAAAATGAAAAAAGTCTGATACAATCATTACAAGTATTTTCTGAAAGAAAATACAATCCTCGGCATTGTCGAGTTAATGCCGAGCGTTTCTCAAAAGAAGCTTTTGTTAAAAACTTTAAAAAAGAAGTAGAAAAATGAGACCAGTATTAATTTGCGGAGGAATAGGGAGTAAGATGTGGCCCAGCAGTCGACAAGCTTTGCCTAAGCATTTTTTAGCCTTGGTTAACGGCAAATCTCTTTTTCGAATTAACTACGAAACCTTAAGAGAAAAGTTTAAACCTTCTCAAATTTATATTCAAACCACTCCCCAACAAGTTGAAATAGCTAAAAAACAAGCTCCGGAAATTCCAGATATAAATTATTTTGTTGAACCAGAGATGCGCAATCAAGGTCCGGCTACTGGTTTTATGGCTGCTAAGCTTTTTAAAATTGCCCCCGACGAACCTTTTATCTTGGTTCAGGTTGATGTTTTGCGAAAACCAAGAAAGAAATTTTTAGAGGTAATTGGTCAGATGGAAAAGCTAGTTAAAAGCGATAAAAAATTAATTACCGGAGGAATTCGGCCAGAGTACGCAATAATGGGGGTAGATTATTTATTAGCTTCCAAACAAGTCGCTAATACTGGAAAAATCAAGGTTTATCAAATGGAAAAATGGTTGGGAAGAGATGTTAAAAAAGAGGTAGAAAAACATTTAAAACATGAGGCAGTTTTGGCTCATGCCAATCATTATTCGTGGACACCTCGGCTAATGCTTGAGGCTTATCGACGGCATGCGCCTGACTGGCATCAGGCCTTAATGAAAATGCTAATCTCTTTTGGAAAAGCTAACGAGAAAAAAATAGTTGCTCAAGAATATGCTCGCATGGAAAAAGGCCCAGCCGAAAAAGTTACTCAACACGAGCTTAATAAAGGCTATGTGGTTGAGCTTCCTTTTATTTGGTTGGATTTTGGCAGTTGGGAGTCAGTTGATCGACACCTTAAGTCTAAAGGCAACTGTCGATCAAGGGATATTTTAGAAATTGATTCTCAAGACTGCTTTGTTAAAAAAGAAAAAGATAAATTTGTCGCTACTATTGGAGTTAGTAATTTAGTGATTGTAGATACTCCTGACGCTTTATTAATTTGTAAAAAAGACCAGTCGGGGAGAGTGGGAGAGGTAGTTGAATATTTGCGGGAGAAAAAGCAAAATGAATTACTTTAAATAAAAAATGAAAAAAGATTTAAAATACCGAGCGATAAAAAGAGCGATGGATTTAACCTTGGGACTTTTCTTGCTTATTTTTTCTTCCCCAATAATGCTTGTTACTATTCTGGTAATTAAGCTGGACTCAAGGGGGTCGATTTTTCCCGAAGTTCCTAAAAGAGTAGGTCGAGGAGGCCGGCTTTTTAACTTGTTGAAATTTCGCTCAATGATCAATAACGCCCATAGTTTACTTCGAACTGACCCAAAGTTTAAGAGGCTTTTGGAAGAATATAAAAAAGATAGCTATAAGCTGAGAGATGATCCGCGGATTACTAGGATAGGGAAGTTTATTCGCAAATACTCGATAGACGAGATGCCTCAGTTTATTAATGTGATTAAGGGGGATATGAGTATTGTGGGGCCGCGACCTTATTACCCGGATGAGCTTAAAGATCAGCAAAAGAAATTCCCTGATACTGGAAAGTATGCTAAAAAAATGTTAGAAGTAAAACCAGGGATAACAGGGTCTTGGCAGGTTTCGGGGCGGAGTGATGTTAATTTTGATGAGCGAATTGCCATGGATGCCCAGTATGCAGATAAAAAATCAATTTGGCTGGATGTTAAGATATTATTAAAAACCCCGTGGGCAATGCTTTCGGGCAGAGGAGCAAGATAATGGAAGAGATAGAAATAGAAAATATGGAAATAGAAAAAGTAATCGTTAAAGAGAAAAAGAAATTGCCTCTTTTTTTCCAAAAGTTATTTTCTAAGTTTGCCAAAAAAAAGAAAAAGGATGGGGAAGAGAAAAAAGAAGGAGAAGAGAAAAAATCCAAAAAGAAAGTTTTGCTGGTTGTTTTGGGAGTTTTTCTTGTTTTAGTTTTAATTCTAGGCCTAGCGATTGGTTTGCCCGCAAAAGGTATTTATAGGAAGGGAATGGCTTTAAAAGATCAGGGGTTTAAAGCAAGGGCCGCCTTAGAGCAAAAAAATATTGCTCTTCTTAAGGTGGAAATTGACAAAACAGGAGATGTTTTAGAAGAGGTGGAAAGCAGCTATGCTCAGCTGGGTTGGTTTAAATTTATTCCCTGGGTTAAAGGGTATTATCTTGATGGTCAGCGGGTTATTGGGGCAGGGAAAGAAGGCTTGGAGGCGGGGAAAGTAGTAATTGAGGCAATTGAGCCCTACCAAGATTTTTTGGGAATTGGTGAGGAGGTTGAGGGGGGAGAAAAGACCACTGAGGATCGGATTGAGTTTTTGACGGAAAGCATTACCGGTTTAAGACCTCAGTTGGATTTACTTGAAGAGCAGATGGATAAAATTGCTAGTTTGGTAGATGGAATTGATCCCGAGCGTTATCCGGCCGAGTATAAGGGAATAACTTTAAAGGAAAATATTATTCAAGGAAAAAGATTATTAAGCGAGGCCCAGGTATTTTTAAAGGAGGGCAAGCCTTTAATTGGCAGACTTGATTATTTACTGGGGAAAGAGAGTCCCCGAAAATACTTGGTATTGTTTCAAAACGATGGGGAGCTGAGGCCTACCGGTGGTTTCTGGACCGCTTACGGTATTTTGGAAGTAGATAATGGAAAGATCAAGCCCCTAGTTTCTGAGGATATTTATGCCCTAGACGCCCGCTTTAACAGCAATATTCCCGCTCCCGAGCCGATTAAAAAGTATTTGAAAAATGTCTTTTACTGGAACTTGCGGGATATGAATTTATCTCCTGATTTTAAGGTTTCGGTAGAAGAGTTTTGGCCTCACTACCAAAAAGCGGGGATTGAAAAGGAAGTGGACGGGATTATTGCGATGGACACTAATGTTTTAGTTAGCTTGCTTGAGGTGATTGGTCGGATTGGGGTGCCCGGCTGGGGGAATTTTTATGCTGATCCGGATGACCGTTGCTTTGGTTGTCCTCAGGTAGTGTACTTAATGGAAGAGCTGGCAGACAGGCCTACTAGCAGCATAAAAGCAGCCAGAAAAGGCTTTATTGCCCCAATTATGCACTCGCTTCTGGCTAATGCCATGGGTCAGCCCAAAGAAAAAATTGCTCCCCTGGCTCAGGCCGTTTTAAACGATATTAACTCCAAGCATCTTCTTTTTTACTTTTTTGATGAGGAATTGCAGGGGGGAGTGGAAAAGTTGAAGTTTGCGGGCCGAATTTTAGATTTCGAGGGAGATTATTTTCACCTTAATGATACTAATTTAGGAGGAGCGAAATCTAATTTGTTTATTAGACAGGAAGTCCGTCATGATTATGAGGTCAAGGGAGGAGAGATTAAGAAAA
>CBDUUX010000060.1:0-4234 GCA_965370515.1 uncultured bacterium | reverse complement strand
AAAAATTGCCTCTAAGGAAACAGACATCGTTAAAATGTTAAGGTTAAAGTCATAAATCAACCAACCCCCAAACCAAGCTGCGTGTAAAATTACTCCCCACCAGCTTCCCAGTAACCAGGTAATAATCTTTAAAATAGCCTTATTAACTTTTCTAACCGGCCCTGTCTTTTTCTTATTTATATTCATATATATTTATACCATCTTTTGGTTCGGGGGCTAGGATTCGAACCTAGATTAGTAACTTCAAAGGCTACAGTCCTACCATTAGACGACCCCCGAGCACCCGGAGCGGCGGAAGGGATTTGAACCCTCGACCTTCTCGTTGGCAACGAGACGTTCTACCAGCTGAACTACCGCCGCAAAATAACTTGAGCGGGAGACGGGGTTCGAACCCGCTACCTCCTCCTTGGAAGGGAGACGCTCTACCAAATGAGCTACTCCCGCCTACGCACCGCTTCGCTAAGCTTCGGCGGGCAGGCCCGCTTCAGTCTTGGCGAAAACTGGGTGAAACGTTAAATGTAAAGTTTTCGAAGAAAACTAACATTTTTACGTGGTGCCAAGGGTTGGAATTGAACCAACATCCCAGGTTTTTCAGACCCGTGTCTTGACCAACTTGACTACCTTGGCTTTTAACTTCCTATTTTAGCAAATTTGTGAAACATAAGTCCGATGTCACATTGGACAACATCCCAACCACGTTGAATGTAAAGTTTTCGAAGAAAACTAATATTCTTACGTGGTGCCGAGGGGGGGATTTGAACCCCCACGCTCTATAAGAACACAGCGTCCTCAACGCTGCCTGTCTACCAATTCCAGCACCTCGGCCAACTTCTTTAAAATGATATCATAATCAGGCTAAAAATGTCTCATTATAAAGAAATTATTACCGGTCTTAAGAAAAAAACCTTTTTTCTTCACTCTTTAGGCTGCCGGGTAGGGAAAGACTTCCGGTTTTGTTTTTGAAAAAGACAGATAAAAAAGAGTGGTTCGGCTTAACTGATAATTATCTGCTAGTTAAAACTGAAAGTAGCAAAAACTTAAGAGGAAAGATTAAAACAATTAAAATTACTTGATTAAATAAATAGTGTCTTCGTCAGCTAGTTGGTAGTTTAAAGAAACTCTTTGGCCGGGATATTTTACTTTCTGACCCCAAATTAAGGCTGATTTTACTTTTTCCACCCATTCAGAGCTCACCTCTTGAATCAAATCTTTGATACTGCTTCCTTTAGGTAAAATTAACGGTTCTTTATCCGCCTCTTGTTTTTCTTTTTTCTTTAAATAAACCCTAATTAAAAAAAGCTTTTCCCAAATCGTTTTTTTAAGTTCCTCAATTCCCTCATTCTTCTCAACACTAATGAATAGTGGATCCAGTTGTTTTTTAAACTCTTCCTTTTTAGAAGCTGTTAAAAGGTCAGTTTTATTAACCACGGTTAAAGCAGGCAAATAACTCCGATTTTTACTTAAAGCATCAACCACTAAACCAATATCAGCAATTGATTCATGCAGGGCAACTTCCACATTTTTATACCCTAGCTCTTGAGCGACCTCTTTAATAGTTTGGGCAAAAAGAAGGCTGGAGCCAAAAACTTTAACCCCGCCCTTGTCAGTTTTTTTAATACTAATTTGAGGAGGTTTTTGGTTTAAGCGAAAACCTGCCTGATAAAGTTCGTTTCTAATTATTAAAAACTCGTCGAAGCGCTCCTGATCAGTCATTAGTAAAAACAAATCAACGGCCCGAGCTGCAGCTAAAATTTGCCTGCCCCCACCCCGGCCTAAAAATCCTTCTTTAATTAATCCCGGAAGATCAAAAAATTGAACCCGAGCTCCTTTTAAGCTCATCATCCCCGGAATGACAGTGGTCGTAGTAAAATCATATCCCCCAACTTTTGAAGAAGTATTACAAAGTTTGTTTATTAAACTAGACTTGCCAACAGAAGGGGGGCCAACCAAACCAACGGTTGCGTTTCCATGTTTTTTAATTGCATAACCACCACCGCCCCCTCCGCCTGATTCCACCTTTTGATAAAGCTCATCTCTTAGCTTTGAAAGCTTTGCCCGAAGCAAGCCAATATGGCGCTCCGTTCCTTTATGATATGGAGTATCCCGAATTTCATTTTCAATTCGCTTGATTTGCATACTGATTATTTCTTTTTTGGTCATAACCATAGGAGTATTTTACACGAAGATAAAGCCCTAGGTGGGAATTTTGAAAAAGTTTGAATGTATTTCAAAAAAATTGTTAATCTGTTAGCTCGCGATTTTATGCTCGCACTAGCGATCACTATGAATTATATAAAAAATTTGAGAAAATATAAATAACATGGGTGAAGCAGGTGAAATTCCAATTTCCATAAAACCGACAGAATTAACTCCCAATCGAGAAGTGGAACCTAATGCAAGTACTCATCTCATAATTTCAACGGATATCTCATCTGGTGAATACGTAAAAGGAATAAAAGCTGCTCCGCTTGAAAGAGATGACGGATTAGCTTTATTAATGGTAAGGAATGCCGCAAAAAAACAACAATTGAAACCCCTATTGATAATGTCAACTTTTGCAAATGTTAGTGGAGAAAAAACTTATCAATCTTTACGGAGACTGGAAAATTCTTGGGGAGAAGGGAAACCTCCTATGTTAAAGGGGGCTGTTGAAGCACAAAGAGCAAGCGTAGAAGCTGTCGAAAAAGCCATCGATGTTTTAAGAAATTCACCTTCACCTGTAAGTCTAGTTGCATTAGGTGCGTTTACAGATATTGCCAGTATTGTACGAATTGCAAAAGAACAAGGATTACTGGATAAACTATCCGAAGTTATATTAACTGCCCCCGTAGAAGATATTGAAGGAAACAGTTTATCTTTCAATTCTAAAGCAGACCCAGAAGCCTTGCACTATTTGAAACAATTGGGCGTCACTTTAGTCTATGGTTGGGATGGTGTATTACAACATGCAGTTACTAGAGAAATTGTACAAAAATTAGAGAGTTCTACTGACCCACTCGAAAAGTATGTTTCCGAGGGATTAGAAACCAGAAATATTCAACTTGTTCGAGCTTCAAATTTATCAAAACGTGTAGGAAGAAATTTACCCGGAGTATTACCTGGGCATGAAAATAGAGGCGGTAGAATGTGTATACAAGACATGATCGTTCCGGTGTATTTAACAAACCCAGATTTATTTCGAAAAATAAAAACAAGTTTTGGCTATAAGGTAGAAATTGTTGATCATGTAGGAGTAGATAAACAAATTCAAGGCTTATTAAAAGGCTAATAAAAGTTCTTTAAAATTTTTGCGTTTTTCTTTGAGATAAAATCTTATGGATTTTGTCTTGTTCGAGCCGACTTTTTCGGAAGCGCGGCAATTCATTTTTAAAATACGTTCGAATTTTTCCAAAAACGAGCACAATTTGGGAAATAGTGCGCCTACTGTCCCTCAGGTGGAACCCTTGTTCAAGAGCATACTTGAGGTATACGACAAACTAAAGGCGCTTGGTTTTACATATTATAAAGGAAAAGTAACGGAAATTGAAATAGAAGAGGAGAATCAAAATGATTAAATCCTCTCTTTTTGACGAAAAAACGTTTTATGGGCAGTTTTTGAAAGACTTGAAGGAGTGTAAGTCAGAAGTCATTATCGAAAGTCCCTTTATTACCACCTCAAGGATGAAATCGCTTGTACCTGCCTTCTCAAGGCTTGTGAGAAGAGGGGTTAGGGTTTATGTAATCACTAGAGATCCTAATGAACATATGGATCCCTATAAACAGCAATCTGAAGCTGAAATACAACGATTTGAAGCAATGGGAGTGCAAGCATTAATATGCTTGGGTAATCACCATAGGAAACTAGCAATATTGGATAGAAAAATTCTCTGGGAAGGCAGCTTGAATATTTTATCCCAAACAAAAAGCCGTGAGATAATGAGAAGGATAGCGGAAAGGGAGGTTGCGATGGAAATGTTTGACTTTTTAAAACTCAAAAAGTTTCTATAATTATGAAAATGCAGTATAATATAAGGCAATATGAATAAGAAAAATGATGATCAGTACGAAAAAGACATTCAAAGTGTAATCAGGTTTTTGCAAAAAACTGATCCAGAGAATGCTAATCGTGAACATGCTATTGAAATGCTTGGAAATATGCAGTCATTGGCACACTTAATAGCACACAAGGTGGTTGATAAAGAAAGAAGCGAAAAACTAAAAAAAGAGATTGAAGAAAAAAAGAAAAAAGTTAATA
>CBDUUX010000059.1:0-4239 GCA_965370515.1 uncultured bacterium | reverse complement strand
CCACTCTAGTTTGTTTTAAAGTTTCCTTTAAAACCTTAGCAACCTTTTTTAAAACAGGCTTCAGGCTATAACGGGCCTTCCCCGGTCCGCATTTTGGCGGACTCCTTTAGAAAATCGCGACTTTTCCAATTGGATTTAATAAATTTTCAATCTTTCTAGCTTCATGCTATCATGCCCACCCAATTGTTGTCTACTATTAATAGCCAAGATGGCGAACACAAAGAAACAAGTGTTTAATTATTAACATGCTAAAATATGAGGAACGATGAAGAAAAATATCTTAATCCTTTTCGGAGGCTCTACTCCTGAACATGAAGTTTCTATTATCACTGGGATTCAAGTTCTTGAAAATATTAACCAAAGTAAATTTAATCCCCTGTCCGTTTATCTAGATCAAAACAATGTTTTTTACTATCTTCCTAATCTAAAAACCAGAAAAGATTTTTTAAAAACGAAAAGAGTTGCTTGTCAGCTTATCCAAACCCCTAAGGGCCCTATCTTAGAAATAGCGGGAGTTATTAAAAAGAAAGTTTCTATTGATGCTGCCTATCTTGCTTTTCATGGTGGAACAGGTGAGGGCGGGGCAATTCAGGGAATGATGGAAATATTTGATATCCCCTTTACTTCTCCTGGCTCAGAAAGCTCAACCATATCAATGAATAAGGCAATTACCAAAATGTTGGCTCATGCTAACAATATTCCCACTCTTCCCGGAAGATCAGTTTATCGCTGGGATCTTAAGAGTAAAAAAGAAAAAAAACAAGAAATTAAAAACATTGTCAAAGAACTTGGCCTGCCAGTAATTATTAAACCTGCTCATTTAGGATCAAGCATTGGGATAAAAGTAGTTAAGACAAAAATTACCCTGGAAAAAGCCTTAATTACTGCCAATTTTATGGATCAGGAAATACTAGTAGAAAAGTGTCTTAAGGATTTTGAAGAATACAATTGCTCGGCTATCCGAGTTGGCAAAAAAATAATTTTAAGTGAAATTGAGCGACCAATAAAAGAAGATGAAGTCTTAAGTTTTTCTGACAAATATAGCAAGGGGGGCAAAAAACAAGTAGGCGGGATGGCTAGTTTATCTAGAGAATTACCAGCCAAGATCAGCGTCAGCTTAGAAAAAGAAATTAAAACTTTGACAAGAAAAGCATATGAGGTTTGTCGATGCTCTGGCCTAGTTAGAATTGATTTTATGTTTGATAAAAAAACAAAAAAGCTTTATTTCCCAGAGATCAATACTATTCCGGGCTCAATGTCCTTTTACCTCTGGGAGGCTAGCGGGTTAAGCTTCGAAAAACAGATAACCAGATCTGTAGGGCAGGCTATTAAGGATCACCAGAAAAGAAAATCACTCAGGCTAAAATATCAAAGTAATATTGTCGAAAGGTTCGTTAATAGTAAAGATCAGTAAGCTCGGGCTGAATCAGGACCAAAACATCTTGAGGAGAAAATTATTTAATCTTCTCCCAAGCTTTTTTATAAGTTCTTAAAACAACAACTTCCGACTCCCCTTTCCCTTTTTTAAACCCACTTAAAAGGTCTTTGGAAAAAATAGATTTTAAAACAACTAAAAAATCTGCATTTTCAGCTAAAAACTTCCCATACTGCTTGTTAATGCTGGCAACATCTATTCCGGCTTCAGGAATTCCTGCTGTTACAACAACTAATTTTCTCCCTTTAAGCAACTTTAGGACCATTCTTACTCCCCTTTTTCCAGTTTCTAAGCTGATATTATAAGAGTCATCGATAACAGAGTACCCATGCATTCGTTTTAATTGTGATCTTCTGTTGGGAATTTCTAAATGCGCAATGCTATCTTTAACAAATCTTAATGGAATTTTTAAGATTTCTGCTACTTTTAGAGCTATTTTTAAATTTTCTAATTGAGAAAAAAGTAAATTAGTTGGGGCCTTTAAGCTTTTGCCTAAATAAATTAGATCTTTTTCAGGAGAAATTGTTTTTAGAGAGTAAATATTTTTAATATCCTTTTTGTACTTATTAGGAATGATTTTAACAGCTTTATTTTTGGCAAACTCAAAAATTTCTAATTTTGTTTTTACTAAATTATTAAAACTACCGAAATGAGAAAGATGTTGGTCCCCCAAAGAAGTAATTACGGCAATATCCGGAGGAGCAATAAAACAAGATTTTTTTATTTCTCCTTTAGTATAAGCTCCCATTTCCAAAACTAAACAATCAGTGCCTTGGCTAAGATTCTTAATAATCCAGTTGGCAATTCCATCAGCAGTATTAATATTGCCTTCAGGCATTAGGGTTTGAAAATTATGTTGAATTAGTTGAAAAACAAAGTTTTTAACAGTTGTTTTGCCAAAACTACCAGTAATTGCAATTATTTTGGGATTAATTTCTTTTACCTTTTTTGCTACTTTTTGACAAACATAATAGCTCCAAGCGAGCTGAAAGGGCTTGGAAAGAATAATTCCGACAAAAACGAAAATTGGCACTAGCAGCAAAAAAAGAAACAAGAAAAAAACCTTTAAAATGATTGGCCAGGAAGCTAGTAAAACAAAAGTTGTTGCCAAAAGCATTAAAAAAGAGCTTGTTGGCAAAACTAGCTTGATATAGCTAGTTTTTTTTAATTGATCTCTTTTTTGAATATTTCTTCTAAAAAAGAATCTCGGTAAAATCTTTAAATACTCTCCTGGATAATAGTCAGCCAGTTGATAAAGATATAAAAAATCTTCAAGTGGGAGTAGGGTTTTAAAAAGACCCAAGATATTGTTTGATTTTGCCATAGAAAATATTGGGCTGATTAATATGGATGTTATGCCCAGCACCCTTAATAACTACTAGTTTTGAATTATTAACCATCTGCTTAATTTTCTCACCAACCTTAACAGAAGCTTCTTGATCTTTGTCCCCCCAAAGAATCATCGTTGGAACTTTAATATGACCAAGTTTACTACTTTGGTCATAGTTAACTACACTGCAAAAAACTTTTTCTAACCCAGTTCCTTTAACAGCTAAATAATCATCAGAGCTAATTAAGCGAGCAAGATCGCTTTTAAATTTTACCGGCAAAATCCTGCTTAAAAAAGAGGCTACATCAGCTAGTTTCTTTTTTTTTGAAAAACAAGGAGAAGCATAGAGAATTAAGCCTTCCTGCCAGCTAGATTTTTTGCTAGCAATGTCTATTGCTAATCTTCCTCCAAAAGAATGACCTAATAAGACAATCTTTTTTAAAGATAATTTAGCTATTTTTTCTTCTACCCAATTAACATCGTCCCCAATCTCCCAGTCTTGATCAACCAGCTTTTCTTTTCCAAACCCGGGCAAATCAATGAAGTAGACACTGCAATAAGTTTTCAACTTAGATATTGCCACTTGCCAATGATCCGAGTTCTGTCTCCAACCCGGTAATATAACTAAATTCCTTCTCACTGCCTAAATTATATCTTGATACAATATCTTTATCAAAAATAATCGCTACTCTCTCACTTCTTCTTTTTCCTGAATCAAACGACTCAATTCCTCTGCCAAAACCTTAAGATCCTCTAGCGACTTTTCTTCTAAACCGAAGCCAATAAACCACTCTCCTTGTTCAACAGTTTTTCCTGTCTCAGGTTTAATTATTTTCCCGATAGTAAAATCTTCACTTTCTTTAGGCCCGCTTTCCAGTGCTTTAGCTAATTCCTGGTGAGGATACTCACCCAGTTGGTACTCTTCATTTCCAGTTAAATGGGCAATTAATCCTTTAATGATTTCTGCCTCAATTCCTCCAATTCTTTCGTATTGACTTCCAACTGCCATAGCCAAAAACTTTTCCCCACTATCCCCTCTGACTTCATCCTTGGGCCTTTGTATCTGCGAACCCGCCAAATATAGCACTCCGTTTTCAATTTGAGCGCCCTCCTTTAAAACATCATTGCCAATTGTCACTTGAAAAATTTTTCCCCATCCTAAATCAAGTCTAAATCTAACGCTATCAAGGGTGGAACAAGTTTCAACGCCTTGAACATTCTCTAAAGAGGCAAATTTTCGATCTTCGTTAACATCAACACGAGCGAAAAAAATCTCATGATTTTTGGTCCGACTTCCTGCCTGAGGGGGAAACCTATCTATTATTGAGGGGCTAGCGTCTTCTCCTGTTTTTTCTCCTTCTCCCATTTTTACCTCCTTACTTGAAATTTATAATTACTAACCTAATAAAATTATAAAATATAGCTAGTCAAAAAGCTAGATCATCTTTTAAACTATCCTTCTCACTCCCAGTTT
>CBDUUX010000058.1:0-4276 GCA_965370515.1 uncultured bacterium | reverse complement strand
AAATTGATCCTTTAATTCAAATTGCGTGCTCGTCGGAAGAGTATGGTTTGGTTTTGCCCAATGAGGTGCCAATTAAAGAAACTAATCCTTTGCGTCCCCTGTCTCCTTACGCGGTGAGCAAGATTGCTTTGGATTTTTTAGGGTATCAGTATTTTAAGAGTTACGGTCTTAAAATTGTGCGTACTCGAGGTTTCAATCATACCGGTGCCAGGAGGGGAGATGTTTTTGTTTGTTCTGCTTTTGCCAAGCAAGTTGCAGAGATTGAGAAAAAGAAGAAGAAGCCAATTTTAATGGTGGGTAACCTGAAAGCAATCCGCGATTTTACTGATGTGCGGGATATGGTTAGGGCCTATTGGTTGGCTGCCAATAAAGGCAAGCCCGGGGAAGTTTATAATATTTGTTCGGGCAGGGGAGTAAAGATTCAAGATGTTTTAGATAAATTACTAGCAATGAGTAAGGTAAAAATTATTGTTAAGCAGGATCCTGCGCGGATGCGACCCTCAGATGTTCCTATTTTACTTGGGAGTTTTGCTAAGTTTAAACGAGCTACTGGTTGGAAACCAACAATCGACTTTGACAAAACTTTAAAAGATATATTAGACTATTGGAGAGAACACGCTTAATAAAAAAATGAACAAACAAACAGCAGTGGTGGTAATTCCCACTTATAATGAAGTCGATTCGATCGGCAAGATGATTGATCATCTTTTTACCAAGACTTTTCCCGCTATTAAAGACTGGGAAATGAAGCTTTTAGTGGTGGATGATACTTCTCCGGACGGGACTTATAAAATTGTTCAAAAACTGCAACCCAAATATCCGGGCCTTGAGCTTTACTTAAATCCTGAGAAAAAAGGAATTGGCTTTGCTTATGTGGTTGGTTTTCGCCAGGCGATGAAGAAGATGGGGGCCGATGTGATTATTGAATTTGACGCTGATTTTCAACATCCGCCGGAAACAATTCCGGTTTTACTGGAAGAAATAAACAAAGGTGCGGACTATGTTTTGGGCTCCCGGAAAGTTAAGGGAGGTTCTAACCCCAAGGGCTGGGGTTTTAAGCGCTTATTTTTTTCAGAAGTAGGGGGATTGGTAGCTCGCCTGGTCCTTTTTGCTCCTTTTAAAACTTTTTTTCAAATTACCGATCCCACCACTGGCTTGAAGGCTTCTCGGGTGAAGGGGTTTGTGGAAAAGATGGACATGGATAATCTTTACTCTAAGAAATTCGGCTATAAGTTGGAATTTATTTATAAAATGGTCAAATTAGGGGCGAAAATTAAAGAAATTCCGCTTAAGTTTCAAGTTAGAAAAGCGGGGGAGTCAAAAATTAGCGGACAGACAGCTAAAGATGTTTTCAGAAGTGTGTTTTTGTTGCGGTGGAATGATCAAACTACCCAAAGTTTTTTAAAATTTGCCGTTGTTGGTTTTACCGGTTATCTTCTCAATGCCTTGGGTCTGGAGTTTTTTTATCGGCTTGGTTTGTCGCCAAATTGGGCCGCTGCTATCGGAGCTGAGTTGGCAATTATCTCTAACTTTATTTGGAATAATTTGTGGACCTTTTCCCACAAAAAGATTTCCGGTTTACTGAGTATCGTGAAAAAGTTTTTAACTTTTAATTTAACTTCGTTTGGAGCGGTTGTGATTCAATTTATTGTTGTTGGCTTGGGAACTAATTTCACCGGGGATGCTTGGCGCCAGATTTGGCTGGTTGTCGCCATTGGTTTTTTTGTTGTTCCTTATAATTGGCTGATGTATAACAAGGTAATTTGGAAGAAGAAGTAGGCCTACTAATCTTTTTTAAAAATACGGTCCCCAGTCGGCGATAGGGGCGAGGTTGTAGTTGATAAAATTAATGGTGTAAAGGTAAATTGCAGGCAGAAGCAGGAAGAAGACTACCTTAAACTCTTTTTTATTTAAGAAGGGAGCAAAGGCAAGAATAAAGAAGGGGTAGAGAGGAGAAGAGTAGCGGGAAAGATCTCGGTGAACTACGAATAGGGTTGCTAAGTAAAAAAGAGTAGGAAAGATGAAAATAATATCCTTTTTGTATTTTTTATAAAGTTGAGTAATTGCAATTCCTCCCAAGAAGTAAAGATAGATGATATCCTCCAGCCAAAAGTCTCCCAGCCAGGAGCGGGAAGAGATAAAAGTTTGGTAGGGAGGGAAAACTAGGTGGAAATTATCTCCCGAGTGGAAGTAAGCAAAGAAGTCTCCAGTTTGCTGCTGGTAAGTAAGGAAAATGGGGAGAATGGCTAGGGGGCCAAGAATTAAGGGCCAGTATTTTAGTAGTTTTTTGATTTCTATTTTTTTCTTCCCCCAAAGATCATTAAGGAAAATAGTAATCAGATAAGCCCCAAAAAGAATGATTGCAGGGGTTTTAGTCACTTGAGCGGCTGCCAAGAATAATCCTGAAGCGAGATATTTTTCTTTTCTAAAAAAGTAGATTGAAGCAAGGATGGTAGTCAAAAACAAGGTTTCCGGAGCTCCCACTGATCGCAAAATTACCATTCTGGCAGGAAGAAAAAGAGCGAGAATTGCCAGCCAAGTGGCCCCTTTTACTTTCAAGTCTTTTAAAAGGAAGTAAAAGATGGGTATTAGGGCAGTAGTAGCGAAGAAATTCACCATCAGCATTGCCCACCAACCGGGAAGAACTAGATCGAAAAGTTTAATTAGGAGGGGATAGCCTGGGAAATGAGCGGGATAATATTCCAAAGGGAGAGGTTGGGAAAAAGTAGTCCCGATGCAATCGGGATTATAACCGCATTTGGCAATAATTAAGTAATTAGGACCGTCATAATTAGCAAAAACTCGAGTCATTTGGTCATTGAGAGCAAATGGCCCCCAAATAATTAAAGTGGTGAAGGCGAGAATTAAAAAAGGAGCAATTAAGGGCTTTAAAAAGGCAATCTTTTTCTTCATTACTTAATTATGATTAAAGGTTAACCTATGATAACATATTTGGTAATGAGTAAATGTTTATTGTCTGAGCTTTCTGTTTTCTTTCCTGCCTATAACGAAGAGGAAAATATTAAAAATACGGTTGAGAAGGCAATTCCGATTATCAAAAAGGTAGCTGAGAAATGGGAAGTGATTGTGGTTAATGACGGGAGTACCGATAAAACAGAGCAGGTAGTCAAGAAATTAATTAAAAAATATCCGCTGGTAAGGCTGGTTACTCATAGCCCTAATCGAGGCTATGGAGCGGCTTTTAAAAGTGGTTTTTATAATGGTAAGTACGATTGGATTGCTTTTACTGACGCGGATGGCCAGTTTGATTTTAAGGATATTTATCGTTTAGTTGAAAAGCAAAAAAAGACTAAGGCGGACTTGGTGATTGGTTACTATTTGGGGCGGAAAGTCCCTTTTGCGCGGATTTGGGGATCTAAGCTTTGGGAATTGGCAGTCTTTATTCTTTTTGGGCTGAAGGTCAAGGATATTGACTGTGGTTTTAAGCTGGTTTCCAAAAAAGTAATTGATACGATTCCTCAGCTAGAATCAGAGCGGGGGCCGTTTATTACTTCCGAGTTTTTGATTAAAGCGAAAAGAGCTGGTTTTAAAATTGAGCAAGTAGGAGTGACCCACTTTGCCCGGGAAGCGGGGGAGGCGACGGGAACTAAGCTGGAAGTAATTTTATCTGGTTTTAAAGATCTATTTTGCTTGTGGTTGAAAATGAATTTTAGGAAGTGAAAAAAAAGAAGTTTTCTTTTCAAAAAATTAAAAAGGGCTTACTTGCGAACAAGCTCCTTTTTTTTATTCTTTTGCTTTCGGCTTTTTTAAGACTTTATAAAATTCATTCTTATATGGAGTTTTTGGGGGACCAGGGTCGGGACGTTTTGATTGTTCGTCAATTTTTAACTAAAGGAGACTTAATGTTTATTGGTCCCCAAACTTCTATCGGCAATATGTATTTAGGCCCCTGGTACTACTATTTGATCGCTCCGGCCCTATTGATTACCGGTCTTAATCCGGTTGGTCCGACCCTACTTGTTGCTCTGTTAGGAGTAGCTAGTGTTTGGCTGATCTATAAAGTAGGAAAAGCCTGGTTTGGAGAAGTTACTGGTTTACTTTCTGCTTTATTTTTAGCGATTTCTCCAGTAGTGATTTACTATAATATTTTTTCTTGGAATCCTAATATTATTCCTTTTTTCAGTTTGCTTACGATGTGGTATCTTTTCCAAATTTGGCAGAATAAAGATTATCAGAAAATTCCTTGGCTGGCCTTAAGTTTGGTAATGATTTTAAATTCTCATTACCTGGGCTTATTGGTTTTCCCGGTGGTGGC
>CBDUUX010000057.1:0-4341 GCA_965370515.1 uncultured bacterium | reverse complement strand
CCAGAAAGAATAATTTTCCCAGGAGCTGAAGCCTTAATCCTGACCTTCATCTTGATTGGCAACCATTTCAAGTAAACGCCCTATTTCCTCTGGGCCAATATCTACTGTCCCACAAGCTACGTTAACCCAAAAATCTTTTCCGGCAAGAGTGTTATCTTCAAGCGCGCAGGCAGGGATCCAGACCGGTCTTTCGGCTGTGCCCACATTAATCATATCTTCCATTAGCTCCTCACCTTACTTTCCAAACCTTCTTTCATACTCCATAAAACTAACAACTGAGCGTTGCAAAAG
Source organism: uncultured bacterium (assembly GCA_965370515.1). Classification (GTDB taxonomy): domain Bacteria; phylum Patescibacteriota; class Microgenomatia; order UBA12405; family BS750m-G30; genus BS750m-G30. The sequence continues at coordinate 4,050 of CBDUUX010000057.1, read as the reverse complement.
ACTAGGAGTTAGGTCGGGAAATAACTCTCCGGCAAACTCCCAACAAGCATGAACTGACTGCAAAGGCATTAACCCACTCGTATGAGGGATTTCTCCCTCTTTTGTCCCAGTTCTTACTATTAAATCCGGTAGAGGCTGTCCTTGAGTATCTAAAAAATCAAAAATCAGTTCAGGACTAGACTCCACATCTGCTGGTTTTAGTTTTCCTGATAAAGCTTGTCTCATCATCTCTGCCGTTGCTCGCGCTGTTTCATCTAAACCTCCATAATCCATTGCTAAATTCATCCAAAATTGATCAAATCCCCTTGTCTCTTCTTCTAGTTGGGTCAAAACTCCTAAAACTGGTTTGGGCAAACGGTCTTTTCTACCCAAGTGGATGAAACGAACTTCATTCTCTATCAACTCTTGTTTGAACCGAGGATCAGCCAACACGCTGGCAGCCAGAGACATTACATACTTTACCTGCTCTCGATCTCTTTTCCAGTTTTCAGTTGACCAAATCCAAAGAGTAAGGTGCTTAATATCCCATTTACGACAAGCCCTAGCGACTCCTTTGATTGTTTCTACTCCTGCCCGATGTCCTAAAAAGGAACTCATACCTCTTTCTTGGGCTGCCCGACGATTGCCATCACAAATTATTGCTAAAGAATTTAAACTTCCTGAAGGAACTTCTAGCTCAGGAATAACTCTCCAGCTGTCTTCAATTGATTGTAGCCATTGCCTTAATTTTTCCGGCCTAACCTTTTTTATATCTGAAAAAATACTACTAGGATTTTGAAGCATTTCTGTTCGAGCCATTTAATGTTTCCTTTCTAAAACAAAACTAATCCCTGCCTTAAGTTGGCTACGGGCTGGTTCTTTAGCTAAAAAAGTAAGCTTTTGATCAAAAAACTTTTTGGCTTTAATTGTTAAGTCCCGAGCTAATTCTTCACTATATTCTAAACTCCCATATTTTTTCATCATTTTAATTACCCAATTTACTTCACCAGCTGTTTTACTTGCTCTATCTTTCGCTAGTATTATCACTAAGCGTTTTTTATCTTCACCTTTAATTTGATTAAGGAGGTGAATTAACATGATTGTTCTTTTTCCCTCATAAATATCATTTCCTTTTTGTTTTTTTAAGCCCTTAAAATCAGAAGTTAAGTCCAATAAGTCATCTTTAATCTGGAAACAACGGCCCAAGTACTGACCAAATTGATAAATTAACTCTAATTGTTTTTTACTCGCCCCAGCTAAAATCGCTCCTAAGCGCATCGGGCCAGCAATGGTATAGTAGGCAGTTTTGCTCTCTAAAATGAAAAAAACATCTTTATCTTTTAGGTCAATCTTATTCTCTTGAGTCCACTTAATCTCAGCGGTTTGGCCAAAAATAGTTCGCCCCAGCATTGTCACAAACTCATTGTAGATAGCCAGCCCCTTTTTTTCTCCCAGTATTTTTAGGTTCTCTCCTAATACCTTCCACATTACTATATGAAGAGCATCGCCGGCATTTAGAGCTAATTCCTTAGAATAAAGCCGATGGAGAGTTGGCTTTCCTCTTCTTTCTAAAGAATCGTCTTCAATATCATCATGGGCTAAAATCCAATCTTCAGAAATTTGCATCGCTGCTGCTGTTTTCAAGGCCTTTTTCTCTGAAAAACCCATGGTTTGGGCAGTCAAAAGAACCAAGGTAGGCCTTAAATACTTACCTTTTCGCTTAGGATAATCAGCCACTATTGTTTCGTGAAAACGTCTTAGCGAAGAATAGCGAGAAGGAATCTCACAATAAGGAGGGAAATTAGTAGAATCGTCTAAATAAATCTTAATCTCTGGCCAAACTAAGTCTTTTTTTTCTTTAAGAGTATCAAGAAAATTATTCATTCTTTTTATCTTTAGAGTATTTTACCACATTTTTTCTATCCTTAAAAAGAATAAGTCTAAAAAATTACCCCTAACTCACCTTCTTAATTGCTGCTTCAATTCTTGCTAAAGTTTCTTTTTTTCCAATTAAAGGCAAAGATTCCAAGATAGGTGGAGTAATGGGCTTGGCGCAAACCGCAATTCGAAAAACCATGAAAAAATCCCCCACCTTCCGTCCTTCTTTCTTAATCATCGCCATTAATTTCTCCTGAAGCTTAAGATGATCATCAATCCCCTCTTTTTCAATAATTTCTTGGGCTAAGGTAAGCATTTCTCTTGCTTGTTCTGCTCTTAGTCTGTCCTTAAGCATCACTTTTTTATCATAATTAGGACAACACCAAACAAACTCCAGCAAATCCTCTGCCTCTGATAGCCTCTTAATTCTTTCTTTAATTAAGGGAGTAGCTATTTCTACCTGCTCTTTTTTCATCTTTGGTAAAAAAGGAACCAGAAGCTCAACTAATTCTTTATCTGTTTTACTCCTCAGATACATTCCATTGACCCATTCTAACTTTGCCAAATCAAAAGTAGGAGAAACCGGAGAAACATCTTTTAAGTCAAAGACTTTAATGAACTCCTTTAAATCAAAAATGTCTTTTTCTTGAGGATGCGACCAGCCCAGCAAACATAAGTAATTAATAATTGCTTCTGGCAAAAATCCTTGCTCTTGATACCAAGCTAAAGAGGCGTGACCGTGGCGCTTGCTCAGCTTTCCACCTTCAGGATCTAAAATAACTGGAGTATGTAAAATCCGGGGCATTTTCCAGCCCAAATATTGATAAAGCAAAACATGCTTAGGAAATGAAGGAAGCCATTCATGGCCCCGCACTACATGGGTAATTTCCATTAAATGATCATCCACTACCGCCGCCAAGTGATAGGTCGGAAAACCATCAGACTTTAAAATTACCTGATCATCCAAGTGCTTACTTTCAAACTCAATCTCTCCCCTAATCAAATCTTTGGCAATAACCACCTGATTATCGGGAATCTTCATTCGCACTACTGCTTTTTCTCCCTTGGCCACTCTCTCCTCTGCTTCTTTCTTGCTCAAATTTCGACACTTTTTATCATACATCGGCGGACAATTTTTGCCCCGACACTCAACCCTTACCTTTTCTAGTCTTTCTGGTGTGCAAAAACAATAATAAGCATCTCCCTGCTCAATTAATTTTAAAGCATACTTCTTATATATTTCCAGTCTTTCTGACTGACGGTAAGGGGCAAAAGAACCGCCTTTTTTCGGCCCCTCATCTGGCTCCATTCCCACCCAAGCTAAACCCCGATAAAGATAATCTTCTGCCTCTTTAACGTAGCGTTTTTGGTCAGTATCTTCTATTCTTAAAACAAAAGTGCCTTTCTTGGCCCTAGCATAAGCATAGTCCAGTAAAACACCATAAACGCTCCCGATATGAATCGAGCCGGTAGGACTGGGAGCAAACCTTGTTCTAACCATAATTGAATTTTAACACACCCTGTTGCTATACTGAAGGAATGGCTAGCCTAACTAGAGCTTCTTTTCTTGCAAGACAGGGTGTTAAATACGGAGCAGTTGTCTTTGTTTTAATTATTATCCTGCGCTCCCTCACCGGAGCGTTTAGAGCATATTGGCGCTCTACTCATCCCCTTCCCCCACCCGCTCCTACAGTTGCCTTTGGCCAGCTGCCAAAACTGGATTTTGGAGAAAGCAAGCCTCGACCCCAAAAGGAATTTGTTTTAGAAACTATTAGCGGAGGCCTCCCTGAATTATCATCTCAGGCCAAGGTCTATTTTATTCCCGCCCTAGAGAGTCGGTTTTTAGCCCTCGAGAACACTAATCAAATAGCCAAAAATCTGGGCTTTGCCTCCAGCCCGGAAAAAGTGAGTAATGATCTGTATCGCTATAAAAACGAAAAATCCAATACTACTCTGACGATTAATCCTCTTACGAAAACTTTTCTTCTAAGCTATCCTTACCTTGAGGACCAAACCCTAACTACCCTAGCCCTCCCCTTAGAGCAAGCCCTAGTAGAATCGGCCCTTTCTTTCCTGGAAAATTTAAGGCAAAAAATTCCTGACTTAACAGGAGAAAACGCTCAAGTCAGTCTTTGGCAAATTAAAGACAAAAAAACTGTTCCCGGAATTTCCATTTCCGAAGCTCATTTAGCC
>CBDUUX010000056.1:0-4431 GCA_965370515.1 uncultured bacterium | reverse complement strand
TCTTAATTCTTTTAAAGCTAAAAGATGGTTTTCATCTTCAGCAGGAACTCTTGTCCAACTTTGAGTAATGTAAGCAATGGCTTGGATTTTATCTCTTAAGAGTTTTGCTTCTTCGAACTTTTCGGCCTTGGCTTTTTTTCTCATTTCTATTTCTAAGCTTTTAATTAGGGTCTTACTTTGCCCGTTTAAAAATTTTTTTATTCTGGTGATGTTTTTTTTGTACTCTGGGCTATTTAGGTTTTCTATTCCTGGGCATAAGCCCAAATGGGCATAAAAGCATTGTCTTTTGGGTGGGGTTTTACAAGAGCAGAAGGGAAAGATTCGGCGGATTATTTTTAAAACTTGTTTAGCCGCCGATCCGGAAGGAAAAGGACCGTACCAGGCGTTTATCTTATCGTTTAAATCGATACGTCGCACAATATTTAGGCGAGGGAAAGGGGAGAGGAGGATGGCAATGTATAGATATCTTTTGCCGTCTTTGTGCTGGATATTGTATTGGGGCTGGTGTTCTTTGATTAATTTTGCTTCCAGCAGCAAAGCTTCAATTTCTGAATTTACTACTAAATAGTCCAGGGAGCTTATTTGGGAAATTAATTGTTTGGTTTTTTCGTCTATGCCTGTCCGCCCACTGGCGGATTTTTGAGAAAAATAGCTTTTGACTCGGGGCTTTAAACTTAAGGCTTTGCCAATGTAAATTATCTTCCCTTTTTTGTTTTTGAAATAGTAGATTCCGGGCTTGTTGGGAATTTGCTGGATTTTAGTTTTTAGTTTTTCAGTAATCATTTTTGTTTAAACAAGAAAATGATAACATGAGTTGTTGGTAAATAGGATTTTAAGTAATGAAAAAATTGCCAGAGATTTCTGTAGTTATTCCCGCCTATAATGAAGAAAAGTTTATCGAATCGTGTTTGCGCTCGGTATTAAAGCAAAAGACTAAGTGTAATTATGAAATAATTGTGGTTGATAATAGCTCTAAAGATAACACCAGAAAAATAGTTTCTGAGTATGGGGTAAAACTGGTTTTGGAAAAAAAGCCGGGCGCGGCTGTTGCTCGCAACGCCGGAGCGGTTTTGGCAAAATCAGAAATCCTTTACTTTTTGGATGCTGATTGCCGCTTACCTCGAGGGCAAATCGAAAAAATCTACCAAGCTTTTTTAATGGATCCAAGCTTATCGGTTTTAGCCGGTGCTTATGTCTATGATCAAGACGGATTAATTCCCTATTTCATCACTGGAACTTTAAACTATTTTTACTATTATCACAAGCTGATTAAGCTTATCTTTAAGATAAATACTTTTTCGGGTGGTAATCTGGCGATCAAAAAAAAGGTGTTTGAAGAAATCGAGGGATTTAACGAAAAAATAGCCAGGCAGGATATTGTTTTGCCCGATGATCTGGACCTGGCGGTTAGATTGCACCAAAACGGGGCTAAAAAAGTGTTGTTTAGTCGGGACTATAATGTTTTTTCTTCTTTCCGAAGGGTTAAAAGGTCACCAATTAAACACGGGTTGATCAGGTTAGCGGCAACTGTTAAAATTTTCGCGGGATTTGTTGGAAAGAAAAAAAGTGAATAAAGAAATTGGCTTTTTTAAATTAACTTACCTTTTTTATTGCTGGGTATTTATTTTTTCTTTCCCCTTTTGGCTTAAAGTATCAGGTAAAACAGGAAATTTAAAATTTTATTTGTAAATTTTAGCCAGGTATTTTCCGGTCCAGGAATTTTTGTTTTTGGCAATTTGCTCTGGGATTCCTTGGCCAATAAGCCTTCCTCCTTTTTCTCCCCCCTCAAGCCCCAAATCAATAATCCAGTCCGCGTTTTTAATAATATCTAGATTGTGTTCGATTATTATTACCGAACTTCCTCTTTCTACTAGTTTATTAATTACTTTAAGTAATTTTTCAATGTCCGCAAAATGCAGGCCTGTAGTTGGCTCATCAAGCAAGTATAGGGTGTGGTTGCGATTACTTTTTACTAGCTCTCGGGCTAGTTTTAGTCTTTGGGACTCCCCCCCGGATAAGGTTGGTGAGGGTTGGCCAAGTTGTAAATAATCTAAGCCAATTTCTTGAAGCACTTTTAGCTTTTTTACGATCTTGGAAAAAGCAGAAAAGAAATCTAGGGCTTCCCCTATAGTTAATTTGAGAATTTCGTGAATATTTTTGTCAGCGTAGTCTACTTCTAAAACCTCTTCTTTAAATCTTGTTCCTTTGCACTCCTCACACTCCACCCAAACATCCGGGAGAAATTGCATTTCAATTCGATTCATTCCCTGCCCGCGGCAGGCCTCGCATCTTCCCCCTTCTACATTAAAAGAGAAATGACTTTGGGTAAAGCCCCTAAGTCTAGATTCTGAGGTTTGAGCAAGGAGTTGGCGAATATCAGTAAATACTCCGGTGTAAGTAGCGGGATTGCTTCTCGAGGTTCTCCCAATAGGAGATTGGTTTACTAGTAAAGTTTGGTCAATATAGTTGGTTCCTTTTATTTTTTCAAACTTTCCTGTTTTTTGGGAAGAGTGAGGATTAAGGTCTCTTTTAATCGCCGGATAAAGAGTGTCGTGGATCAAGGTTGACTTTCCTGATCCCGAAACGCCAGTAACACAAACAAATCGCTTCAGCGGAAAAGAAACGGTTAAGTTTTTAAGATTATGTTCAGTACAGCCGCTGATAGTTATTTCCTGCCCACTTTTCTTTTGCGGTGCTTTTTGGCTTACTCTTTTCCTGCTGCTTAAATATTTTCCGGTCAGGGAATTTTTGTTTTTCTTTATCTGCTCAGGAGTTCCTGTGGCCGTTATTTTTCCTCCGTTTTTGCCTGCTCCCGGGCCAAAATCAATAATCCAATCACAAGCTTCTAAGATTTCCTGGTCGTGCTCTACTACCACGACGGTATTGCCCAAATCTCGAAGTTTTTTTAAGGTCTTGATTAATCTTTGGGTGTCTCGCTGATGCAAGCCCACCGTGGGTTCGTCAAGTACATAAAGTACACCGGTTAAGCCCGTGCCGATCTGCGAGCCCAGTCTAATTCTTTGCGCCTCTCCTACAGATAAAGTAGAGGCAGTGCGGTCTAGGGTCAGGTATTCAACGCCAACAGAGATTAAGAAGTTAAGTCGGGATCTTATTTCTAAAAACAGCGATTTGACAATTTGTTTTTCCGCTGGTGAGGTAATTTTACTAGCGTAAGCTTTTACCCAAGCATAAAGCTTTTCTAAAGACAGGGAAGAAAGCTCAGCGATTGATTTTTCATCAATAGTCACTCCCAGAGCTTCTTTGGTTAGTCTCGCACCTTTGCAAAGAGAGCAAGTTTCTTTGATCATCAGCTTTTCAATTTCTGAACGGATAGTGTCGGAAGTAGTGCTGTAGTATTGCTGTTCTAAGCTGGCCGCGCGCCAAATAGATACCCGGGAGTGGTCAATCTTCATCTTGGCCCCAATGCCGTTGCACTCCAAACAAGCCCCTTGAGGAGCGTTAAAAGAAAATAACCTGGGCTCAATTTCCGGTAAGGAGATGTTGCAATCCGGACAAGCAAATTTTTGGGAAAAGATAGTGTCTTCCATTTCCTTTGGTTTCTCGACAAAATCAAAAGATTTGTCTTTAACCTCGGAAAGAACTACTATTCCGTCTGAGGCTTCTAAAGAGATTTCCACCGCATCCAAGATTCTTTGCTTATATACTTCCGGAAGAAAAGATTTTTTCGTGGGGTTGAGGCGATCAACGACAATTTCAATATTATGGCGATTGGTTTTAATGAGCAAAATATTTTCGTTTAAGTTAATAATTTGGCCGTCTACTCTAACTTGCTCAAAGCCTTTTTTCCGGAGGTTAGCAAAGAGCTTAGTAAACTCTCCTCTTTTGTCTCTGATAATAGGAGAGAGAATCATAAATCTGCCAATTTGCTTTACGGATAGCTTGGTTTTTACCTTCTCCATTATTTGCCCCGCTATGGAAACAGAAGTTTGGCGCTCAATTTCTCGATTACACTCAGGGCAATGAGGGTGGCCGATGCGGGCAAAAAGAACCCGGAAGTAATCATAGATTTCGGTGACTGTGCCCACAGTGGAGCGGGGATTGTGGGAAAGGCCGTGCTGATCAATGGCAATGGCGGGAGCAATCCCTTCAATGGTGTCTACTTCTGGCTTTTTCATCATTCCTAAAAATTGGCGGGCGTAAGAGGATAGACTTTCAACATAACGTCTTTGTCCTTCGGCATACAAAGTATCCATCGCTAAGGAAGACTTGCCTGAGCCGGAAACACCGGATAAAACCACTAGTTTATTTTTGGGGATTTTAACAGTAATGTTTTTCAGATTATGAACCTTGGCGCCTTTAATAATGATTTGATCTTCGGTTTTTATTCGGGTCATAGTTTTAGATTGTAGCACAGAATGTCAAGAAGGAAAAGAGGTGGTTTTAAAACAAAAAGACTACTGTTTTGGTCCT
>CBDUUX010000055.1:0-4506 GCA_965370515.1 uncultured bacterium | reverse complement strand
AGGATAACCCACAAAGTGATCAACCGGGATATCATAAAAACCCTGAATCGCATCGGCGTGCAAATCAACAGTAATTAAGCGGTCTGCCCCGGCCTTGGTAATTAAATTTGCCACTAGCTTGGCAGAAATAGGCTCCCGGGAAGTATCTTTTCTTTCCTGGCGGGAATAGCATAAATACGGGCAAATAACATTAATTCGCCCGGCCGAAGCCCGTTTCAAAGCATCAATACCAATCAGCAACTCCATTAAATGATCGTTGATGGGCGGAGACATGGTTTGAATTAGATAAATATCGTCTCCCCGAACTTTGTTTTTAATCTTGACATAGATTTCTCCGTCCGCGAAATGCTCAATCTGGGTAGGAGTTAATTTAACCTTTAAATAGCGGGCAATTTTTCGGGCTAATTGGGGATGAGCGCTACCAGTAATTAATTGAATCTTGCCCATGGACCCTAGTTTATCCTAAATACCACTCTTTCTCAATCCCCATTAGCTCTTTTCCCAAGAATACTGTTCTTTTTCCAAACCGGGAATAATTTTGACAATATCTCCACTTTTAATCTCACCCTTGATTAAAGCTTGGCTTAAAACATCCCCCAAAACCAAATCAATCACCCTCCTCATCGGCCTGGCTCCCAGAACAGGTTGATAACCATCTTGGGCCACTTTTTGACAAAGTTCTTCAGTAACCTCAAGAATAATATTTTTCTTTTTCAATTTATCAACCAGTTCCCCCAACATTAAACGGGCAATTTTAATTAAATGCTCGGTTTTGAGCGGCTCATAAACCACTACTCCATCAAAACGGTTTAAAAACTCTGGAGAAAAAAGACGCTCTTTTTGGACATAGTCCAAAAGCTCATCCTGAAGTTTTTGACCCTCTACCTTTTGAGAAACCAATTGCCGAATATGCTCTGCCCCCGCATTGGAAGTGGCAATGACAAATAAATGACGGCAATTAATTCTTTTCCCAAAAGCATCAGTAATTAATCCCTTATCTAGCAAAGCGAGGAAAAGATTAATAATTTCAGGAGAAGCTTTTTCAATTTCGTCGAGCAAAAGCAAGCTAGCCGGCTTATTTTTAATCGCCATCGTTAAAGCCCCCGGTCGATTTTGCTCAACCGAGCCAATTAGTCGGGTCAAGCCATTACTTCCTGAGTACTCCGCCATATCAAAGCGAAGGATATTTTCTTGACTGCCGTAATAAACTTCAGCCAAAACCTTAGCAGTCTGGGTTTTTCCTACTCCAGTAGGCCCCAAAAACAAAAAAGACCCCACTGGCCGACCCTCGCTCTTTATCCCCATACTTCTGGCTCGCAAACTTTTGGCAATTAAAGATACTGCCGCTTCTTGATTGATTAGTTTTTGGTGAATAGTCTCCTCCAGGTTGCTCAACCTTTCTTTTTGCTGATCAGTTAACTTGGTAAAAGAAATGCCGGTTTTTTGCGCCAAAACCGCATTTACATCTTTAACAGTAGGAGCTTTTTTGTTTTGCTGGCAAGAATAAACAACTACCTCTTCCAAAAGCGCTAGCGCTTTTTCAGGAAAAGGAACTTCCGTGAGATACTGATCTGACCCTTCCAGTACCCGCTTTAAAACGGGAATTAAAATGGATATTTTTTCTTCTCTTTCTAGTTTTTCAGCACTAGCCATTAGAATTAACATCGCCCCATCTTTGCTCGGAGCAATTACTTCTACTGGTTTAAAAAACTTAGTCAAGCGAGTGTCCGGAGCAATGAAGCGCTCATATTCCACTGAAGAAAGAATGGCAATTACCTTCGAGTCTCCTTTTTCCAAAAACTGAGTTAAAATATCAGTTAAATCATGACCCTCAACGTCTGGGTTAGTTAAGCGGTGAAGATCGCGGATTACCAAAATAATATTACCCGCTCGAGAAGCCTCATCAAAAAGCTTGGCTAACTTCGCTTTTTTAGCATCCAGATCCGCAGTTTCAGACAACAAAAAGTTGTAATCAAGCTCAAGGACGCGCCGATAACTCATCTTCCTGCCCAAATCACCTTGAGCCGCCCGACGGGCAAACTCTAGAACGACTGTTTTCTTCCCTACTCCCGACTGACCAAACAACAAAACGCCAGCTCCACTGCTCAACACCCTCTCCATCTGGCTAACCACCTCTTGCCGACCAATCAGGCGGTGAGAAAAAGATTGGGGCAAACTTAAATCAGTGACATAGTTATTAAGAATTGGGGTATAACCAAAAAGAAGCTCTAGGCCAATTCCTGGCCGACCATAACTTTTAACTTTTAACTTTTCACCCTTAACTTGTTTTTGATCCCACCAACGAGCAGCCAAAACTAAATCTTCTTTTTCAAGATTTTGGCTTGATAAAATCTCTTCCAACCCAGGCAGGTTTAAAATTAACCAGGAAGTCAAATCTTCAAAAGACAAGGGAACAAGGTCTTTTAGAGCTTCTGGGTTAATTTGATCCCCTTCTTTTAACTCTAATCCAGTTTTGCTTAAAATAAACTGGCCAGGTAAGCTGCTAAAAATAAGACCCAGTGCTTTTTCTGGATGTTTTTTAATGCCTTCAACCAACTTTTTTAAAACAGTAGTTGAGCCCCTCATTTCTTTCCAATAAGCAGGCAGTCCCAAGAAAGGCAAAACGACCCAAACAAGTAATCCCAAGCTTCCTGCGGCTAAAAATAATACCCAAAGAACTATTCCCATAAGAATAAATAAGGAGCGAACCACCATCCCTATTCCCCGAGAAATAAAATTAAAACTAAGTTTTTCCATTAACTTTTGGGGGTTAAAGCCAACCTTTTCCTCAATAACCATCCGCTTCCAGGGAGAAAACAAAGTTTTTAGCAGGAGCCCGAAAGAAACATTATGCCCAACCCAACCCAGCCAATAACCCCATTGCTGAAGATAAAGCCCCATTCCTTGTTGATAGTGCCACACTAAGAAGCTCATTCTTCTTCCATAATATCACAAACAACTTGGGCTTAGGGGGCCTAAGCCCTACTCTTTTTGATACATCCCCAAAAGATACAAAACTTGTTCTTTTCGATATCTTCGATCTCCTCGAGCATTAATCCGAATTGCGGGCAATTTTCCTCTTTTTCCCCAGCGCTTAACTGTTAAAGTTGAAACTCGAAGAAGCTCTGCCACCTCCCTAACGGTTAAAAGGTCGGGCATGTTTCCCAAAGAGACACTAGTCTTGGTTTTTTGAGAATTTGATGTCTCCTGATCTTGATTGTCGACTTTCAGTATAGTTTGATCGTCCATGTCCTAATATTATTTATAACAAATTAATCCTTAAGTACTGTAACAATAACAAAACATCAATTAGTGTGTCAAGGGTTAGTTTTAAACATTTCCCCCAAAAACACACTTCTTCGGCATTTTAAAAAGTTGTTTTTTCCTTAGTTAAAAATAAAAACTTAATTAAAACCTTTTTTTAAGAAATCAACTCAATATTTAACGAATTATTCTATCCTCAAAACAAATAGTCTATTTTCACGAAAATATATGCCTATTTAGCCTTAAACTTTAATATTTAAGGTTATTAATCGGAGATTATTATGCAGTAATCAATCGTGTACCATATGCGTGAAAGATATTATTTACAACTATCTCTTTAGCCATTATTAGATATTAAAGAGAGCGTAAGGGCAACAAAGTATCTTAAAATACAGCATCAACAAAAAAGTGGTTTTTTACCAGAAAACAATTATTTCTCTTTCCTTAAAAACAAAACTTACCTTTATATTTTGCTTCATAACTCTACTTAATAGACCTCTTTTCTCTATCCTCAGTTCAAGAGAACCCCGACTTCAGTCGGGGGTGAATTTGAACTCATTGAAAATTCATTTAAACTTCGCGGAAACGCCGGACTTTCGGGTCGGTGATGAAGCGAAGCAGTGGACAAACTGTTTTTTCTAGAATCGAAAAACTCAGGCCTCTCAGGTCTGAGAAGTTTATTTGCCAAAGGCAAATGTAGCACAGAGGACCACGGCTTTAGCCGTGGGAATCTATGGCCCCAGCACTTATTTTATTGAATAGGTAATGGAGCCCCCATGAGCGACCTAAAAAACAGGCTAGGGTCCGTCTAGGGTTGTTTGTGGGTTGGAATAATGTCAGTCTTTTATTAAAATGCCCCCACTGGTTACAGATAACAATTAAGAAGAATCTCGTTCTTAAAAGAGCTTAAAATAACAAGCACTCATCCTGAAGCACTGATAAAAAAACCCATAAAATAAACCATCAAAGGATGACAAAAGACATCTTTCTATTTTTTACTTCCTTTTAGCGGGAAAACCGAAGATTTTTATTAATTCAAAAGTGTACAACTGATTAAATATTATTCAAGTCAATAATATCCCAAAACATGTCCTCCGTTTTAACTTTGACAGTTGGATTTTCCAGTGTGTATCCATTATCCTCGAATTCATCTTTTAAATTATCTGAAATTTCCTCATCGTTGAGTTCGTCCTTGAATTTTTTGTCTATTGCGAATTTACCAATAAATTCTTTGCCATACGA
>CBDUUX010000054.1:0-4573 GCA_965370515.1 uncultured bacterium | reverse complement strand
AGAATCATGAGTTTAATTTCCGCTTGGCAAGTAAAAGTTGTTGGTATTTTAATATTTTTAGGCATTCTTGCCTTGGTTTTACTGTTGTTATTTGGGCTGGGGGCAGCTTTTTCTTTTTGGTGGAGGTGGAGGAGAAGAGAAGAGGAGTCTTTAAAGCTTGTTTTGCTTGAAGTTCGGGTTCCCGATGAAAACGAAATTAAGATTGAGGCAATGGAGCAGGTTTTTGCTTCCTTGGCTTCTCTTTACAGGGGGGGGAAATTTAAGTTTTTAAAACCTCAGCCTCACCTAAGCTTTGAAATTGTGGGCAAGCCGGGAGACATTCGCTTTTATGTTTCTTGTCCTACTAAACTTCAAGAGTTAGTAGAGCGCCAGATTTACGGCACTTATCAAGATGCAGAAATTAAAAAAGTAGATGAATATAATATTTTTTCAAAACAGGGAAAAGTAGCTACCGCCTGGTTGCAATTGGCTAACCCTTCCTACAAGCCTTTAAAGAACTATCGGGAGTTATCAATTGATCCTCTTTCTGCCCTAACCTCAACTTTAGCTAAGCTTAAGGAGGGGGAGGGTTTGGCAATTCAAATGCTGGTTGCGCCAACAGATAGCAAATGGCAAAAAACGGGGAAAAGCTATGTTTCGGGCGTGAAAAAGGGAGAGGCCGATCCTGAAAAGGCGAAGTTTAAGGTGGACGCCCAAACCTTGGAGGCAATTGAGAGCAAGTGTAATAAGCCAGGGTTCATAACGAGCTTAAGAATTATTTCGGTTGCGCCAACTTCCGAAGAAGCGAAATCTAATTTAGACAATATTAAGACTGCTCTTTCTCAATTTAACTCTCCTTGGAATAGACTAAAGGGGAAAAAGATTCGTTTTAAAAAGTCATTCATGATGGATTTTATTTACCGCTATCAGCCTATTTTTTGGTGGAAACAAGAAACTGTTTTAAACTCCGATGAGTTGGCGGGTATTTTTCACTTTCCCAATAAAATGGTGGAAACACCGGGCATTAGTTGGCTCAGATCCAAACAGGCCTCTGCTTCCAGTCTCCTCCCTACTGAGGGGTTATTTTTAGGGACAAATCGCTACCGGGGAGAGAACAAAGACATTTTTCTAAAAGAGAAAGACCGCAATCGCCATATTTATATTATCGGTAAAACCGGAACCGGTAAAACAGAGTTGCTCAAAAGAATGATTATCCAAGACATTGAGGCGGGTAAAGGCCTTTGTTTGATTGATCCTCATGATGCGGTGGAACAAATCTTGGAGCGAATTCCTCCGGAGCGGGCGGAGGATGTAATTTATTTTGATCCTTCTAATTTAGAGCGGCCGATGGGAATTAACTTAATGGAAGTAAATACAGAAGATGAAAAACACTTTGTGACCAACTCAATTATTAACTTAATGTATAAGCTTTACGATCCTTATAAAACGGGAATTGTTGGTCCTCGGTTTGAACACGCCATTCGGAATGCGATGTTAACGGTGATGAGTGAACCGGGTAATACTTTCATTGAAGTGGTGCGGTGCTTGACCGATTCTAAATATGTTCAAGAACTGCTTCCTAAGGTTAAAGATCCGGTGGTGAGAAGATATTGGACAGACCAAATTGCCCAAACTTCCGATTTTCATAAATCCGAAACTCTAGACTACATTGTTTCCAAGTTTGGCCGTTTTGTAACTAATACAATGATTAGAAATATTATCGGCCAGTCAAAATCTTCTTTTAATTTTAGGGAGGTAATGGATCAGGGCAAGATCTTGCTCATTTCTTTGGCTAAGGGAAAGATTGGGGAAGAAAACTCTTCATTTTTAGGCCTTATCATGGTGCCCCGGATTTTAATGGCCGCAATGTCCCGGCAAGACGTTCCCGAAGAAGAAAGGCGGGATTTTTACCTTTACGTTGATGAGTTTCAAAACTTTGCCACCCCCGATTTTGCCCAGATTTTGTCGGAGGCAAGAAAATACCATCTTAATCTAACCGTTGCGAACCAATTTGTGGGCCAAATGGAAGAAGAGGTAAAAAATGCCGTTTTTGGTAATGTGGGCACAATCGCTTCTTTTCGGGTGGGTGTTTCTGATGCTAATTATTTAACCCGAGAATTTCAACCAGTATTTAACGAGGAAGATTTACTTAATGTGGAGCGTTTTAATGTTTACATTAAAACCTTGGTTGGCAATGAACCGGTTCCTCCTTTCTCGATGGATACCACCAAGGATTTGAAGGTAGAAAACGCCAAGCGGAATCTTAAGATGGCGGAAACAATCAAGAGATTGAGTAACTTAAAATATGGTCGTCCTCGGGAAGTAGTCGAGGCAGAGATTAATGCCCGCTCCCAGCTTTAAAGCTCTTTTAGTTTAATGGTTCTTTTGTTTTCCGTTTGAGTAACTAGATTAAGATATTTTTCCGTGGTGGAAATGCGCTGATGACCAACGATTTTGGCAATAATGTCTAGAGGTACTCCGGCAGAGAGCTGATAGGTGATAAAGGTGTTTCGCAAATCATTAACTTTTACATCAGCCAATTCTGACTTGCGAAGATAGTTGCGTAATGTTGAGCGAATGTTTCTGATTAGTAAAGCCCGGCCAGTTTTGGTAATAAAAATATAGTTGATTTTAGTTTCACCCCGAACGTTAAGGTAGGCGTCTAAGGCTTTTTTGGCCGAACGATTTAAAGGCACTTTGCGGGCGGGATGGGACTCATAGGGCTGGATGATTAGCTCTTCTTGCTTAATGTCAGAAAGCTGTAAATTAGCTACTTCTCCAATGCGCAAACCAGATTGAAGCATCAGTTCCACGATGGCAGTGGTGCGTTGGTCATGGCGGGATGCATCCCGCAGCGCTCGATATTCCGAAGGTTTTAAAATGCGAGGAATGCTGGGTTTAAGTTTGGGATGAGAAATAGTTTTACTAGGATCCTGATCAATTATTTTTTCTTCTTCTAAAAACCTGAAAAAGCTTTTTATCGAATTAAGCTTTCGGGAGATTGATTTAGGGGTATATTTCTTTTTTTCCAAACCCTTTTTAAAGGTTTCAATATTGGCAGTAGAGACTTGATCAACGCTTCCTATTCCCAGTTCAGTTAAAAAACTGGAGAGCTGAGTGAGGTCTCCTTGGTATGCTATAATAGTGTTGTTTGAGCGTCCTTGGGACTTAAGGTTTTTGACAAAAAGCTCAATCGCTTTATTTAGCTTAAGTAAATCTTCGTTAGCCATTTGGCTTATAGTATCATGAAGAAAGGCACAAAGCAAGATGGGAAACAACCCTTTTTTTGGTGGTTACTCCTTGTTTTTTCTTTGTTTTTTCTCGTTAATAACCTCAGCCAACTAAAGGTTTGGTTGCAGGCTGGGAAGATTATTGAACAAAAAGAAGAAAAAATAGTAGATTTGGAGAGCAAATATCAATATCAGCAAGAAAGAAAAGAATATGTTCAAACCCCGGATTTTATTGAAAAAGAAGCGCGAGAAAAACTGGGTTTAGCTCAGCCCAATCAAGTAAAAATTATTGTTCCCGATTGGGAGGTTGTTCCCACCCCTGTCCCCGCGATTTATCTTTCTAGCTGGAGACAGTGGGGAAGACTTTTCCGTTTTTAGTGCCAGCGGGCGGGCTCGAACCGCCGACCTCAGGGTTATGATTCCTGCGCTCTTACCAACTGAGCTACACTGGCAAATTAATTCTAACCTATTAAGTTTAGCAAAATTCTGCTACAATAGCCATGAAACGATATGCGGGGTAGTGTACGGCGGCACATGAGGCCCATGACCTCATAGATCAGGTTCAACTCCTGGCCCCGCAACCAGGCGGCTTTTTAAACTCTAAGCTCTAAATTCTAAATCCTAAATAAATAGCAACAAGCGATAGTTTTTAGTAATTTTTAGTAAAATGTTTTAGGAGAGTTGGCAGAGTGGTAATGCAATCGCCTCGAAAGCGATGGGGTTTATTCCCCTCACAGGTTCGAATCCTGTACTCTCCGCTGGATATTTAATCTGGTATAATAATTTTAATGGTGGTTAAGCAGGCTTTTGCTTTTAATTTAGGAACTAGTTTCGGAGTATCTTTTGATAACCCGGGTGAATTAGTTTCTACCCTGCTTTTTAATGTTTACGCGATTATGGCCGTTATTTTCCTTGTTTTGATTATTATTGGGGGTTGGGGTATGATTGTGGGAGCAGGCAAGGGAGAGGGGGGTAAGGTTGAGCAAGGAGGAAAAACAATTGGAGCGGCGATTATTGGCTTTGTCTTTATTTTTTTAAGTTATTTGATTGTGAGAGTAATTGAGGTAATTACAGGAGCGCAAATTTTAGATTCAGGCCTATGAAGAAGTTATATAGAAAACTAAAAGATAAAAAAGAAGCTTTTGTTTTGGCTACAATTATTGGAAATATTTCTCCGCCGCCAGTTTTGATTAAGTATGATACCACCTCACCTCAGGGTCTGTTTACCTTTTTAGGTATTATTATCAAGGTTTTGATCGGAGGGGCGGGCCTGTTTGTTTTATTTAATCTAATTATCGCCGGCTATGGCTTCATTAGTGCCGGTGGCAATTCCGAGGCAGTTGGATCTGCCTGGGCCAAAATTT
>CBDUUX010000053.1:0-4650 GCA_965370515.1 uncultured bacterium | reverse complement strand
ACTTATGATCAAGAAACAGAACAGATCTTAAACCTATATTCAGATTATCCTGAGGGCGAGAAAAACAAACTTTATTATCAGGAGGGGATTAATTATTTGCTAAATCATCCTTTAAAGAGCTTAGTTAATATTGTAAAAAAGCCTTTTTATTTAATGGCTACTTTTGGAGGTTCAGCAGAAGGATTAATTATTAGAGAAGTTAAAAAAGAGAGTTTTGCTTTTATTGATTTCTTGCGATTATTTTATGGAGGGGGCCAGTTAATTAGCTACTGGCTTATTCTTTTTGGAACTTTTTATTGGTTTTTAACTAAGAAAATAATAAATTCCTGGTTAAAAGTTTTTTTTGCTTGGGAGGTTGGATACTTAATTACTCTTTTAGCCCTTTTTACGCTTCCTCGATTCAGAATTCCTTTATTGCCATTTTTAATTATTTTTGCCAGCCAAGGGCTATTGGAGCTTGTTAAAAGTCCCAGGTTCAAGAAGGTGGTGTTAGCCATTTCTTTACTTGTCTTGTTTACCGTTAGAGATTGGCATAAAATCGTTAAATGGCTGCTATAATAACTAAGATGTTGATTGATTTTTTAACTGTTTTTTATTGGTGGCTTATCTTATTAGTAATTGGGGTTTTGGCCCTGCCTTTAAGTTTGCGCCTCTTTGGTCGGTTTTGGGACAAAGGTTGGGTGTTGGGAAAAACATTGGGATTGGTTATTTTGTCTTATGTTTTATTTTTACTCGGTCGTTTTCATCTCCTTCCTTTTTTTCAAGAAACAATACTTTTAGTTTTGTTTGCTTGGGCGGGCTGGGTATTTTTCAAAGAAAGAAGCAGGTTTAAGGATTGGAAAAAAGAGCTTTTAGGGGTGAGAAAAATAATTCTTTTTGAAGAGGGGTTGTTTTTGCTGGCTCTGCTTTTTTGGTCATATGTGAGGGCTTTTCAGCCCAATATTGAGGGCCTGGAAAAACTGATGGATTATGGTTTTATGAATTCTATTTTGCGCTCTGACTTCTTTCCACCCAAAGATATGTGGTTTGCGAACAGCAGCATTAACTACTATTACTTTGGCCAACTGCAAGCGGCGGTTTTAACCAAGCTTTCGGGACTGGATTCAGCGATTACTTATAATCTGATGATGGCGACTACTTTTGCCCTTACCTTAGTGAGTGGTTTTAGTTTGGCTACTAACCTAGTTTTTTTCAGAACCAAGGAAAAAAAGGATAAATTAAAGTTAAGAGTTTTGATAGGAGCAGGTCTAATTTCTGCTCTACTTCTTTCTCTGGGTGGAAATTTACATGCCGTTACCCATGTTTTGAAAAACGGGGCGAGTAAGTATTGGTATCCGGATGCGACTCGTTTTATTGGCTACAATCCTAATAATCCTAATGACAAAACGATTCATGAATTTCCGATCTACTCTTTTGTAGTTGCGGACTTACATGGGCATATGAATGCTATTCCCACAGTTTTGTTGTTTATCTCTGCTTTATTGGTTTTGGGGTTAGTTTTAAAAGAGAAAAAAAAGATTAAACCTTTTTCCAAAGAAAGGATTATCGGCTTTGCTTTTCCCGGGTTTTTACTGGGATTAATGTATATGACCAACTCCTGGGATTTGCCTATCTATGGAATCTTACTAGCTGCTTTTATGTTTGGGTTTTGGGTTTTGGGAAGAAACTTGAAGGGCAAAAAGCGGTTAACCGCTTTGTATCAGATAATTGGTTGGGGACTAATTGTTCTGTTAGCGGCCATTCTTACGGCCCTGCCTTTTGCTCTGGATTTTAACCCGATGACAGAGGGGATAGGGTTGGTTCGCGCGCGAACTCTCTGGTGGCAGTTTTTAGTTTTGTGGGGGTTTTTTTGGTTTTTGACTTCAAGTTTTTGGGCAGTAATTATTAAAAGGAAATTGGGAGTAGCGGAGTGGCTGGTTTTGGGAGCAACCATTTTAGCCTTAGTTTTAATTATTATCCCGGAAATTATTTATGTTAAGGACATTTATATTCCCGAGTATCACCGGGCAAACACGATGTTTAAGTTGGTTTACCAGTCTTTTGTAATCTATGCGGTTTTAAGTGGTTTTATTGTGATTAAAGTGAAGGAGTTTTTAGAAAACCGGAAACATTATTTGTCTGCTATCTTTTTCTTTGTTTTGTTTTTACTGGGGTTTAGTGCCCATTTGATTTATCCTTATTTTGCGATCAGGGGGTATTATGGAAGCTTAAAACCAAGTCGGTATCAGGGCTTATACGGTCTTAACTTCTTAAAGGAGCGCTATCCTGGAGATTACCAAACTGTGTTGTGGATGAAGGAAAATATTAAAGGACAGCCTAATATATTAGAGGCAGTGGGCGATAGTTATACTTTATACGATCGGGTTTCGTCTTTAACGGGGCTGCCAACAATACAAGGTTGGTTAGTTCATGAATGGCTTTGGCGGGGAGGGTATGATCAGCCGGGAGCTAGGGCAACAGAAGTCGATAGTATTTATCAAGGAGAAGATTTACTTAAAGCAAAGCGAGTGCTTGATAAATATCAAGTCGAGTATGTGGTTGTTGGTCAGTTGGAAAAGGAAAAATATCCGAATTTAGATGAGGAGAGGTTTTTAAATTGGGGGAAGCTGGTATATTCTAGTGGGGCAACAAAGTTGTATCAATTAAGAGATTAACCATTTTTAGGATGAATAAAATAAAAGTGAAAAACATGAGAAGAAAAAAGAGACAGCCGACAGTTTATGCTTTCGTTGATAGCCAGAACTTAAACCTTGGTACTAGTAAAAATATTTATAGGAATAGAAAGCTGATTTATAAAGGCTGGAAGCTTGATTTTAAGAAATTTAGGCGATATTTAACTGACAAATTCCGAGTTAAAAAAGCCCTTTTATTTATTGGCTATATTCCTGAAAATAAAAAGTTGTATAAACACCTGAAATCGTTTGGTTATGAACTGATTTATAAGCCCACAGTAAAAGATAATCAAGGGAAAGTTAAAGGAAATGTAGATGCAGAGCTGGTTCTTTATTCGGCTGCTATAGAATATAAAAATTATGACAAAGCAGTTATTACTTCAGGCGATGGAGATTTTCGATGTTTGCACGAATTTTTGGTTAAAAATAAAAAATTATTAAGAATAATTATCCCTAACACAAAATCAGAGTCATCGCTTTTAAAGCCTTTTCAAAAATATAAAACGTTTATTATCCACGAGAAACAGAAACTGGAGCTATAAAATATAAACGGGAGACGTCACTTATAACACGTAGTCACAAGCTCGTTTCTCCCTAGTGATTAAGTTGATGTTAGCAAAGTAATATATTCTTGTCAAGATACACAATATTTTCATTAAATATGAGACAGTCGTCTAAATTCAAATGGTGTTCTGATGATTCGAATCATCAGAACACTCCCACCCGTGCCTTCGAAACTATCGTCTCGAAAATTTTTTTAAAGAATCCAGGAAAAAACGCAAAAATTTTAAAAAACTAAGATTTACTTTCTCCAAAAAATAAAGAGACTATCTTTAAATTTTAAAAATCTACAATTACCCAGTATTTTATTAAAAAAATATTTCCACTCCGGTTCAGTTAAAGGCTCACCCCCATCAAGAAATGCCCAAAATGATTTAATCGGTTCATTAAAGACCGCGTAATTAAAATTGAAACGGATTTTTCTGAGAATTTCTTTTTGATTATTCAAGTGATGAATAACACCCCAAACAACTGCCATCTCCCCCTTTGGAACTTCCTTTTCTAAATCTAAGCGTTTAATCTCTAAGCCTCTTTTCCTTGCTTTATCTATCAGATATTTATTTACCTCATATCCCTTGATACTTTTTGCCTTGAATAGCGACTTAATTTTTTGAGTAGCAAATCCATCTCCGCAACCCAAGTCACTAATTTCTTTATTTAAAAATTCCGGTGGGATTTTATCCGTAATGAAATCAAAGTATTTTTTACCGAGGAAATTAGCAGCAGAGTTGCCTAATAAGGGATAACCAATTTTCATTCTGGCTTCTTTTTGCCATTTTGTCAGTCTGTCTAGAAATTTCATTTTTTTGTTTCCTTATCCCACTATACAATGTTATTACTCGCGTAGCGAGTAAAATTGCGCGAGAAAAATAGCCTCAGAACTACAAAGCAAGGCTTGGTTTGTGGCAAACATTGGCGCGGCGGGTGGCCCTGTGAAGCCCTCTCCAGGGTTTAACCTGCTACAATAAACTGATGGAAGAATTACTAAAGGGGTTGAATCCAGCTCAAAAGCAGGTGGTGGTTTATGATCAGGGGCCTTTATTGGTTTTGGCTGGGGCAGGAAGTGGCAAAACTCGGGTTTTAACTAGTCGGGCGGCTTGGTTGGTAAATTCAGGAAAGGCGAGAGCTGATGAGCTTTTACTGCTCACTTTTACCAACAAAGCAGCCGGAGAAATGAAAGAGAGATTACTTAAGCTTTTGGGAGAAAAGGGGAAGAATGCTTCATTGTTTGCGGGTACTTTTCATTCTTTTTGCGCTTATGTTTTGCGCAGCAGCGGGCAAGCAGCGGGACTGCCTGCTAATTTTGTTATTTTTGACCAGGGTGATAGCCAAACCTTGATTAAAGGAATTTTAAAAAAGCTCGATTTGTCTAATCAGCGGTTTAAGCCGGCGGCTGTTAAGGCAATTATTGAGGGGG
>CBDUUX010000052.1:0-4651 GCA_965370515.1 uncultured bacterium | reverse complement strand
ACTAAGTAGCGAAAGACTAAGGGGTCAAACCCTTTTTTTAGTAAATCGGTAACTAAAACAAAATTACCCAGGCTTTTACTCATTTTTGCATCTTTTAAGGTTAACCAGCCATTATGGAGCCAATAGTTGGCGGTTTGCTTGCCAAAAGCGGCCTCTCCTTGAGCAATTTCGTTAGTGTGGTGAACGGCAATATGCTCTTGTCCTCCGGTATGGATATCAAAGTTATTCCCTAAATATTTGGTAGACATTGCCGTACACTCCAGGTGCCAACCCGGATATCCTCTTCCCCAAGGACTGCTCCATTGCATAATATGCTCCGGTCGACCGGTGACCCAAAGGAAAAAATCAGAAGGATTTTTCTTTTCTGGATCAACTTCCCCCCGAATTCCTAATTTTTGTTTTTCTAAGTTAAGGTTGGCAAAATCAGCATACCCCGGAAACTTTTTAGTGTTCAAGAGCAAGCCCAGCTTGGTTTTATAAACAAAACCCCTCGCTTCCATTTTTTTGATTAACTCAATTTGCTCGACAATATGCTCAGTTGCCCGACACAGGGTGTTGGGACGGGTAATATTAACCAGGTCAATGCTTTCCAGAAACTGGGCAATGTATTTATCGGCAATCTCCCAGACACTTACCCCCTCTCTTCGAGCCCCCTTTTCCATCTTATCTTCACCCGTATCTGCGTCTCCCTCATTGTCCCCAGTTAAATGGCCTACATCAGTAAGATTCATTACCCAGTTAACCCGATAGCCAAGATAGGAAAAAAGCCTGACCAAAACATCCCACTGAATATAGGCATACATATGGCCAATATGCTGGTTCCAATACACCGTCGGTCCGCAAGAATAAATTCCTACTTTTTTTTCCTTATTGGGGACAAAAACCTCTTTTTTGCGGCTTAGAGTGTTATAAAGTTTTATCTTAGTCATTTTAAATACTAAACTGAGCGGCGCATATCAGTTTCTTTGGTCCCTTTTTTACCCTTGCCCCGACTCAAGGCACTTCCTCTTTGGGGTCGGGAGCTAACCGGCAGGGCATCTTGCTGAGCCAAAACCTCTTCTTCTTTTCTTTTTTCCTCTAGTTGAGCAAGCAGCTCTTTTTCTTTTTCCTCAAACAATTGCTTCTTTTTTGCCCTAACTTCTTGAATTTCTCTTTCTACGTTTCGCACTCCCCCTCCCTGAGAAGCCTGATCGGTTTGCCCAAGCTGTTTTCTTAAAGCTTCCATTTCTGCCCCACTTTGAACCTGATCATTTTTAAGCATCTGGGCAATATTCGGTTTATTTGCTGCTGCCTGAGAGGGGCTTGGGGATTGGCCTGATGGGGAGCTTGAACCAGCTAACTCATCTAAACCCAGGGGCTCAGTGGCTGTTTTAACAGCAGTGTCTAAAACCAACTTGCCTAATTGTCCCGCGGCACCTTTAATAATTTTCTTCATTTTCAAAACTCCTTTTTACTAAAAATTAACTCTTCCTTTTAAAGCCTCTTTTAAAGTTCCCGGGTCGGCATAATCCAAGTCTGCTCCCATCGGAAGTCCATGACCAATTCGGGTTATTTTCAAATCCTTGTTTATTTTCTCTAAGGCTTTTTTAATATGCAAGGCCGTCGCCTCCCCTTCCATCGTCGGGTTAGTCGCTAAAATGACTTCTTCTCCTTTTACAGAAGAAAGCCTTTTGAGCAAAGAGGATATTTGTAAATCGTCCGGACCAACATGAATCAAGGGATTAATTACTCCTCCCAAAACATGGTAAAGACCATTAAAGCTTTTAGTTGCTTCAATCGCCACCACATCCAAAGGCCTCTCCACGACACAAATTAAACTCCTGTCTCTTTGGGCTTGAGAACAAATTCGGCAAGGGTCAGCTTCATCAATATTATGACAAACCGAGCAATTGCCTAATTTTTCTTTTAAATCTTTTAACCCCTTCATAAACTCATCAACAAAATAAGTAGGAGTTTGGAAAAGGTAAAAGGTTAACCGGGCGGCTGTTTTCGGACCAATTCCCGGAAGCTTCTCAAAGACCCTAATTAATTGAATCAAAGGTTGGGGAAGTTTTTCCATTCAAAAAAATTTTACTTTAAAATCCCAATAAATCTGAAGCTAACCCCTGCATTCTTTTGGCCGCTATTTTTTGAGATTTTTTTAAAGCCTCATTTAAAGCCTTAACCACAATTGGCTGGGGTTGATTATCAATAACTACTTCCTCAACTTCTTGGTTCCCCCTAACTACCACCATTACTCTCCCTCTTTCAATACTGATCTTTTCCTTACTCAAAGCTTTTTGGATTTGCTTAGCGGAAGATCTTAACTGAGTCAGCTTGCCCATCTGTTTTACTTTGTCAAACATTTTTTCTCCTTTTTTTAAAATTTAAAAACTAAAAAACACTGTAATATTTTACCCAAAAATCAAGAAGCTTACCAGCCTATTCTCCAAAAATATCTTTAGCTAACTTATAAAGATCATCTCCATTGCCTTCAGCTGCTTCCTTTTTATCCGAAGAATCAATAAAAACAGGCTTAGGAGGAGGAGAAACCGAAACTGGTTTTTCACCAAGCTCACATCTTATTTTTAAAGAGGTTTCAAACAATCCCCCCAAAGCTTGCTCTAGCACCCGGCGATTGCGTTCTTGCTCTAATTGGTCTTTGTGAAACTGGTAAAAAACTTCCAAAGTAACATAATCTTTGTCTACTTTTTTCGGCCGGGCTGCTCTCAAAAGAGCGCAAACAGAATGGTTTAAGGGCTTAACTGCCTCTAAAAACTTAAGCCAATTTTCTTTAAGGGACTCTAGCGCCAGTATTTGCTTTTTAACAGCTGGTTCTTTTTCTTTTTCTTTTTCTTTTTCTGGCTCTTTTGTTGCCTCCTTAGCTATTTCTTCTCTTTCTTCCTTCTCGCCTTCTTGAGGCGGATCTTCCTTCTTTTCTAACCCGATTATTGCCAGCTGAAAAGGTAACCAGGGAAGAGGCAGGCCTTTTGCCCTAAGCAAAGCTTCTCCAAAAACATTACCCAAAACAACAAGCTCCTCTAGCGAAAAAGCACTGACAAGCTCAATAGCTTTTTTTTCTCCCTGCAAAACCCCTAGCTTTACTAACAATAAATTTTGAATTCTGCTCAGTAATCTTTTCCCATATTCTTGCCAATCAACTCCCCGCTCTCCTAAAGTTTCAAAAATAGCGATTGCCGCTTTTGTTTCTTTTTTAGAAATTAGTTCCAGTAAATACCAAGGAGTGGCTTCCTGCCAACTAGCCAAAGCCTGATTGGCCGCTTTTAGACTAATTTTACCCTTGTTTTCCAGCCAAAGCTGGTAAAAAATCTTGTGGGCATCGCGAAAACTACCGTCTGCACAGCTAGCGATTAGCTCTAAAACTTCTTTTTTAACCTTTAGTTTTTCTCCCCCAACTACTCTTTTTAAAGCATGGAGAATTTCTTCTTCGGTGGCCCGATTAAAATTAACCTTAGTTAGGCGGGAAAGAACAGTTTCCGGAATTTTTTCGGGATTGGTCGTGCAAAAAACAAAGTAAACGTGATCAGGGGGTTCTTCTAAGGTTTTTAAAATCGCATTAAAAGCTTCCTTAGTAAGCATATGCACCTCATCAACAATATATACTTTACTTTTGGCCTTTAAGGGTTGAAGGTTAATCTTTTCTTTAAGCTGCCGAATATCATCTATTCCCCGATTGGAGGCGGCATCAATTTCTAAAACATCTAAACTTTCTCCCCGATCAATTTCCAAACAAAGATCACACTTCCCGCAAGGCTCTCCTTTTTTTTGCTTTAAACAATTTAAGGATTTTGCTAAAACTCGGGCAGCTGAGGTTTTTCCCGTTCCCTTAGGTCCGGCAAAAAGAAAGGCGTGGGGCAAGTTTTTGGAAGAAAGCACCTTACTTAAAATATCTCTCACTGAAACTAAGTCCAGATGAGCAATCTTGGTCGGTCGGTACTTTTGATAAAAAAGGTCCATTATTTATTCACTAAATTCCTAATACCATGCTTTAGTAAATCAGTCACTGCTTCCTCTAAAGTTTGATTTTCCAAAACAGCTTTTTCCCTTGCTAGAGGGAAACAAATAACCACTTCTCCTAATAAATAGTTTTTTTCTAAAGTCTCTTCTTTATAAGGAAAGCTCAATACCGCAGGGACATAGTCTTGTTTCCTAAAAGTTTGATTAAGGCTTTTGGCTTTGCGCTTCCCCACCAAAACAATTCCCAACTCTACCAAGTCACTCATTCCAAAGTCCCTAAGAATTTCTTGGGCAGTTTTTTTAAGAAAACTCATCTTAATCCGGTAGCGAGGATCTTTTTTAACCTCAATAACCATTAATTACCCAGTTCTTTCTTCACGATTTTTGTTACTTGCTCACCCGATGCCCGGCCCTGAGCCTGGGCCATAACCTGGCCCATTACCTGACCAAAACTTGATCCTTTTCCGACAGCCTTTTTGACCATCTGCAAAATCTCTTCTTCACTCAAGGCCTTGGGGAGAAAAACTTTAAGCCACTCAATCTCTTGTTTTTCGAATTCAGCCAAATCAGCCCTCTTCCCTTTCTCAAAAAGTCCCAAGGCCTCGTTTTTTCGCTTCATTTCCCCGTTTAGCAGGGCAATTGCTTTTTCTTCACTAAGCTCCTGAATATGACGCATGTCATCTGGAACTTTTAA
>CBDUUX010000051.1:0-4692 GCA_965370515.1 uncultured bacterium | reverse complement strand
GACCCGACCGCGAGAGCTCTGCTGACAAGGTCAGTGCCGCATGCTGAACTGAGAGTATATGCGTAATTCGGCGCGGCGGATCAACTAAATGAAAACAGAAAAACTTTATCAAAAAAGTGTGTCATATCTGAAAACGCTCTGCGAAGACATTAAGGACAGGAGCGTTGGGAGTGCCGGTAACAGGCAAGCGACAGATTTTTTCAATAAAGAAATATCCTCATTTGGTTGGAAGAGTGAAACCTCTGAATTAAATGTGGTTGACTGGGAGGATGGCGGGGCAACTCTGCAAGCCGAAGATATAAGTTTTAAGGTGTCGGTTAGCCCATATTCTCTTGGCTGTAATGTTAAGGAGGAACTAACCAGCATATCAAATATTGAAGAATTTGAACGGGCAGATATAAGTGGAAAAATAGTTCTTTTATATGGCGAGATTGCTAAAGAACAGCTAATGCCGAAAAATTTCGTTTTCTATAATCCTGAAGAACACCAGAGAATTATTGCCCTTCTTGAGGAAAAAAAGCCTGCTGCCATTGTTTCTGCGACCGGAAGAAACGCCGCTCTGGCAGGAGGGGTATATCCCTTTCCGTTGATTGAAGACGGAGATTTTGATATTCCTTCAGTTTATATGACCGAAGAGGAGGGAAGAAGACTTTTACCCCATACAGGAAAATCTATCATACTGAAATCTAATTCGAGACGTATCCCCACAAATGCCTATAACATTATTGCACGAAAGGGAAAAAATACAACGGAGCGGATTGTCATCACTGCGCATATCGATGCCAAAAAAGGCACCCCCGGAGCAATTGACAATGCTACAGGGATAATAGTCTTGCTACTTGTCGCTTAAATGCTAGGAGATTATGACGGCAACAGAAAGCTTGAAATAGTCGCATTGAACGGAGAAGATTATTATGCCGTCCCTGGCCAGATGGACTATATTTATAAAAATCAGAATAAATTCAATGAGGTCCTTTTAAATATCAACATAGATGGTGCGAGTTACATAGAGGGTAAATCCACATTTTCACTCTTTGGTTTGCCTGAAGAAATGATTACGAACAAGAAATTAGCACAAATGAAGAATATGGCCAATATATTTGTTCAAAAGAACCAAGCTTTAGCTCAAAAGCACCCTTGTTGGCGTTTGGATGCGGTTTGTTTGGTTTTAAACAAAAACCAAGAGATTGAAAAAATTAACCACTATGAAAATTTGGTCTGACTATCCGCTTAAAAAGGTTGAAGTCGCTAGTAGGCAATACCCGGCCTTACTTAAAAAAATAACCAGTCCTCCCAAGGCTTTATATTATCGGGGCCAATTGAACAAAGCCATTTTTAAAAAATCTCTGGCTGTAGTTGGTTCAAGACGAATGACTCGGGTAGGGAAGCTGGCGGTTGAGCAACTTATTTATCCTTTGGCCTCAGCGGGAGTAACGATTATTTCCGGTTTTATGTATGGAGTGGACTCGGCTGCTCATGAGCAGTGTTTAGAGGCGGGTGGGACAACCGTGGCTGTTTTGGGCAATGGTTTAGACGTGGTTTACCCGGTAGAGAACGAAAAGCTATATTCGCAGATTTTGGATAGCGGAGGATTGGTGGTTTCTGAATATCCGGCCGAAACAAAGCCTAAGCTTTGGACTTATCCTCAGCGAAATCGGATTGTAGCCGGCTTGAGCTCATTGGGAGTGTTGGTAGTGGAGGCGGGAGAAAACAGTGGCTCCTTGATTACTGCCCGGATGGCCAAAAAGCAGGGCAAAAAAGTTTGGGCTGTACCGGGGCCGATTTCCAGTTCCAATTCAATCGGTGTTAACCAATTAATTCAATCGGGCAAAGCGAAAATGGCCTTAGGAGCAGAGGATATTTTGGGAGAAAAGACAGAGAAAAAAGAGGAAAATATTAAACTGGATTTGGCAGAAAAAGAAATTTACCGAATTTTGCAAAGAGAGCCGGTGGATATTGATAGTTTAGCCCGTTTGGTTAAAAAGAGCGTTTCTGAAGTCAGCCAGGTTTTGTCGTTAATGTCCTTAAAGGGTTTAACTATCGAAATTGGTGGCCAGTATTTTTTAAGTAGAAGTTAGCTTGGTTCGGCAAGCACCAAGAGTCTTTGCCAGGTAGTTCCGGGAGGATAGCAGGTTTGCAAGATGAGAATTTCCCTGTTTTCGGAGTAGTTTAAGTAACTGGTGTCTTTAGGATTGGTAGTTAATTTGCTATATACCTTATATATATACTGCTTGCCGTTGAAGAAAAGAATAATTTTATCTTCCTTTTCCAGTTGGTTGAGTAAAAAGAAAACAGCGTTATAGCGGACAATATTAATCGGAGCATTGGTCGAGTGGGCAAAAAGATAAATACTTCTGTTTTGGGTGGGGTAGCCTGACCCTTGAGCATGGGCGACACCTTTTTTAAGTACTTCTAGATATTCCTTTTTATCTGTGGGGCTAGTATTGGAATATACTCTGCTTTGGGCCTTGATTTTAGGAATAAACAGGTAAAAATCTTCATAGTCAGTAGGAGGGTCCTGAGGCTTGGTGGGCATGGGAGTAGGAGGAGTAAAGGCCGTTTCGCTCACCGGAGGAGTAAATTTGTAGTTAAATATCGCTTTAACTAGGGGAGTATATAAGAAAAATAGGGTAGCTAATCCGATTAGAAATAAGCTGCTCCCTAAGCCGAAAACAAAAGAACGGAATTTATTGGGATTGTAAAAAAGCGTGTTTTTACGACCCTTCCGGGGCTTGATTGTTTTTTGGCTTAATTTAGGGTTAAAAAAGCTTTTTAGGTGTTTGAGCATCGTTGTTTTTCTAATCAGTGGTAAAATATTCTAGCATGAAGTTTAAAGTAGTCGCTGATTTTGAGCCTACCGGGGATCAGCCCCAGGCAATAAAACAGTTAACAGATGGGGTAAATGAAGGTTTTAAGCACCAGGTTTTGCTGGGAGTTACTGGCAGTGGTAAGACTTTTTCTGTAGCCAAAGTGATTGAAAAGGTCCAAAAACCAACCTTAGTTATTTCCCACAATAAAACCTTGGCAGCCCAAACTTATCAGGAATTTAAAGAGTTTTTCCCTGAAAATGCGGTTTCTTACTTTGTTTCTTACTATGATTATTATCAGCCTGAAGCTTATGTTCCCCAAACCGATACTTATATTGCCAAAGAAGTGGATATCAATGAAGAAATTGATAAATTAAGGTTAAAAGCGACTTCTAACATCTTTTCAAGAAAAGATGTGGTGGTGGTTGCTTCGGTATCTTGTATTTATAACCTGGGCGAGCCTCAACAGTATCAAAAGAGAATATTAGATATAAAAGTAGGCAAAAAGATAAAGAAAGAAGACTTTCTCTATTCTTTAGTGTCTTTGTATTACACTCGCTCTCGGTTAGAGTTTAGTCGGGGGTTGTTTAGGCTAAGGGGGGAATCGGTAGAAATTTATCCTTCTTATGCTGATGAAGTGGTCAGGATTACTTGGAGGGATGACAAAATAGTTAAAATTAGCCTGAGAGATGTATTTCGAAGCTCAGAAAAACAAGTAGAACAGTATTTCTTATACCCAGCCAAACATTATTTAGCAGATGAGCAGGGGATGGAAGTCGCTTTTAAACAAATAAGAGAGGATTTAAGAATTAGGCTAAAAACCTTGGAAAAACAGGGAAAGTTATTGGAGGCGAACCGAATTAAACAGCGGGTGACTTATGATTTGGAAATGATTAAGGAGGTAGGCTATGTAAATGGAATTGAGAACTATTCCCGCTATTTTGACGGTCGAGCTCCGGGTGATCCTCCTTCTTCACTCCTTGATTATTTTCAGTATCAATATGGGGATGATTTTTTGGTGGTGATTGATGAGTCCCATATGACAGTCCCTCAGCTGAGAGGAATGTACCGGGGAGATCGGGCAAGAAAGGAGAATTTAATTGATTTTGGCTTTCGCTTGCCTTCATGTGTTGATAATCGTCCTTTAAAGTTTGAGGAGATTCTGCCTAGGCTGCCCCAGACTTTGTATGCCTCAGCCACTCCTAATGAATGGGAGATTGAAAAGAGCGAGCATCGGGTAGCAGAGCAGCTAATTCGGCCTACCGGTTTGGTGGACCCTGAGGTAGAAGTTAGAAAAACTAAAGGGCAGATTCAGGATCTAATTGGAGAAATACTAGTAAGGAAAGAAAAAGGAGAGCGGGTTTTAGTAACCACTTTAACTAAAAAAATGGCAGAGGCGCTATCTGAGTATCTAGCTAATGTCGAAAACACTAAAAAAGCTATTAAGGTTCATTATTTGCACGCTGATGTAGACACTTTCAAAAGATCCGATATTTTGGCTGATTTAAGATCAGGTCAATATGATGTGGTGGTAGGAATAAACCTACTGCGAGAAGGCTTGGATCTTCCGGAAGTATCTTTGGTAGCGATAATGGATGCGGATAAACAGGGTTTTTTGCGCTCCCGCACCAGTTTAGTCCAAACCATGGGAAGGGCCGCGCGAAATTCTGCCGGAAGAGTGATCTTATACGCTGACGAGAAGACTGCGGCGATGAAACAGGCGCTGAGTGAAGTAGAGCGAAGAAGAGAAGTTCAGCTTGAATATAATCAGAAACACGGAATTATCCCCAAAACTATTATTAAGTCGATTAGAGAGCGAATTGTAGAGAAGAAAAAAGAGGAAGAGGCGCTAGACCTAGAGGGAATAACTCCCGGGGAGGCAAAA
>CBDUUX010000050.1:0-4867 GCA_965370515.1 uncultured bacterium | reverse complement strand
AGGCTTTACTGGAGGCTGGCTGTCATTTTGGCCACCGAGTTTCTAAAACTCATCCCAAGTCTAATTCCTTTTTGTATGGGAAACGGGGAGGGGTCCAGATTTTTGATTTAATTAAGACAGCAAAACACCTAGAAGAAGCGAGAGAGTTTTTGTTTAAAGCCGCCTCGAGGGGTGAAAAGATTCTTCTTGTAGGAACCAAAAGACAGGCGAAGAGGGTAGTTCGTAAAATTGCCCTAGAGACTAAAATGCCATATGTTCATAACCGCTGGCTAGGGGGAACTTTAACCAATTGGGAGCAAATGACGAAGCGGATTAAAAGATTAAAAAAATTGAGTGAGCAAATGGAAGAAGGAGCTTTTAAGAGTAGAACTAAAAAAGAACAATCTTTAATTAGAAAAGAAATTACTGATTTAAAAGAAAAGTTTGGGGGATTATCTACTCTTAAAGAACCACCTTCTGCCTTGCTGATAGTAGACATTATGCGGGAGAAAATTGCCGTAGCGGAAGGTCGATTTGCCAAAATTCCGATAATTGCGATTACGGACAGCAATACAAATCCAAATTTGGTTGATTACCCGATTCCCGCAAACGATGATGCCCGAAAAAGCATTGAGTTAATAGTCGGTCTTTTAGGGGAAGCAATTATTGCCGGTCAACAGTTATTAGATGAAAAGGGAGAAAAGGAAGAAAAAGGAGAAAAAGATGGAGAAAAGTAAATTACTAAAACAAGTTAAAAAGCTAAGAGAGGAAACCGGGGCAGGGGTAATTATTTGTAAAAAGGCCTTGGAAGAAACCAAGGGAGATTACAAGAAAGCTAAAGAGCTGGTGAAGAAAAAAGGATTGGTAAAGGCCGAAGAAAAAACATCTCGAGTAACTAAAGAAGGCTATGTTGCTACCTACACTCACGCCACTGGGAAAGTGGGAGTGGCTGTTGAGCTGCTTTGTGAGACAGATTTTGTGGCTCGCAATTCAGATTTTCAAAAGTTTGGCAAAGAGCTTTGCTTGCAAGTGGCAGCAATGAAAGCAAAAACTAGTGCTACTCTTTTAAAGCAGGATTACATTCGCGACCCGAGCAAAAAGGTTAGTCAGTTGATTAAGGAAATGATTGCCAAGTTTGGAGAGAATATTAAGATAGGCAAAATTAGCAGAGTAGAAATTTAAATCTCGCCTTTAATTTCTTTTTCTTTAGCCTCATTAATTTCTTCAATTCTTTTGATATTTTCGTTAGTAATTTTTTGCAAAGTTTTCTCTAGGCGGTGAAATTGATCTTCGCTAATTTCTTTTTCTTTTTGCTTTTCTTGCAAAGTGTGTCTTGCTTCGGCGCGAATATCTCTAATCATCACCCTTGCTCCCTCGGTTTTTCTGTTAAGTAGTTTTAGATAATCAAGACGTTGTTCGGTTGTTAGGGGAGGGAGGCTAATTCTAATAATGTCTCCGTTTATGGCCGGGTTAAAGCCCAGGTTTTGAGCAGCTATTTCGTTTTTGATTTCCTTGATAATGCTTTTGTCCCAGGGCTGGAAAGTTAAGCTGCGAGCGTCCGGAGCGCTGATAGTTCCCAGCTCTTTTAAAGATAGTCTTTGCTCTCCGTTATAAACGGTAACAGCAATATCTTCAATCAAAGCAGGAGTAGCTCGACCGGTTCTAATCGTGCTAATATCTTGCTTGTAAAGGTCAATTACTTGACCCATCTGTTTCTTGATTTGTTCTTCATTCATAATTAAAGTATACTACAAACGATGATTTCATTACTATTGTTTATCTTTTCCCTTTCCCTCCTAATTATTACCCATGAGCTGGGTCATTTTTGGGCAGCCCGGCGCAAAGGAGTTTTGGTAGAAGAGTTTGGTTTGGGCTATCCTCCTCGGGCTTGGGGTAAGAAAATTGGAGAGACCATTTATTCTCTTAATTGGCTGCCCCTAGGAGGGTTTGTGAGAATTTTAGGCGAAGTAGAATATGGAGAAAAAGTTCCCGAAAAGTTTAAAAAACGATCCTTGTCTGAACAAAGTTTAGCAACGAGATTAATGGTCACTTTAAGTGGAGTGGGAATGAATTTAATTGTTGGTATTTTAATCTTTTGTTTAGTTTATTCCTTTTTGGGAATACCCCGAAAATCGGACAAGGTAAAAATTATCGAAGTTACCTCTGGCTCTCCCGCCGCTGAGGCAGGACTACAAAGTCAGGATTTAATTCTCAAGGTTGAAGAAGATGGGCAAGCTCAGGAAATTAAGGAAATGGAGGCTTTAATTGATTATTCTAAAGAGAAAGCTGGAAAAAAAGTTTCCTTGTTGGTTGAGCGGGAAGGGGAGGATGGTTTTTGGGTGGAAGTTGTTCTTCGGGAAAACCCACCCGAGGGAGAAGGGTCTTTGGGAGTGATAATTTCCCAAACCGAGATTTATAAGCCGCCTTTGTGGCAGCGGCCTTTTTGGGGGATTAAAGAGGGTTTTTCGGAAGCCTATTTTTGGGGCAAAACTATTGCCGTTGGAGTAGGGGAGACTTTGCTAAATTTGGCCAAGGGGAAAAAGCCGGAAAATATTGCCGGCCCGGTAGGTATTTATCAGGCCACCTCAACTATTCGCAAGCAATCCGGTAATTGGGCGGTTCTTCATTTCTTTGGAGTTTTATCGGTTAATCTGGCGGTAGTTAACCTTCTTCCTTTTCCTGCGCTAGACGGGAGCCGTTTTTGGTTTTTAATTTGGGAGGGAATAACGAAAAGAAAGCCTAATCCCAAAATTGAATATTGGTTTTCGCAAATTGGAATGATTTTGTTAATTCTCCTTTTGGCGCTGATTACTTTTTCTGATATTAGGCGCCTAAGGGGTGGGATATAAACCAAAACCTTAAGCCCTAAATCCTAAGTCCCAGTACCATTCGATACGGGGCGCGGCAAATCCAAATGCTCAAAATCACAAATCCAAAATCACCGCCTCTGGCGGGATCCCGTCAAAATGCGGGACAAAAAAAGTTTAAGTCATTCAAATTTTGAATTTAAAAGTTGTTTAGAGTTTAGAGTTTGTTTAATGTTATCATCACCGCCTCGTTAGTTTCTAAAAATACCTGGTGCAAAAGACCGGTATTGCTAATTTCTTTTACTAAGGTTTGATCTGGGCCAAATAAATAATCAAGTTTTAACTGGTATCTGCCGGGTTTTAGATTGTTAATTTGGACGGGAACTAGTTCAGAGTGCCTTTCCTGAGGATCGAAATTAACCAAAAAGACCAGAGTAGAATTACTTTTTTTGGCTGCCACCCCGCTGACCCAACTGCCGTTGCCCTCTAGGGGCAGTCTTTGCCCGGCCAGTTTGTTTAAGAATTGGTAAGCTAAATACCTAGGCTTGGGATCAGCGCCCCGGCTTTCGTGTTTAAGCAGGCCCCACTGGCTTTCAATTTGGTGGGGCCCATCTTTTATTTCAAAAGCAAAAATTCGATGAACTTTATCAAGCAGGTGAGTGGAAACGGCCAGGGCATGGGTGGCTCCGACCCGGTTTTCATACCAACTGCCCCGCTTGCTTTCCGGCCCAAATTCAGTGATGTATTTTTCCAGATTTTGGTAAGCCGGATAGTTGGTTAGAATACCGGCCAGTTTTTCAAAATCTTGATTATAGTCAGCCAAATTAGCGGAATAGCGATGCCAGGAAACAAAATCAAGGGGAAGTTTATTTTTCTGAACAAACCTTATTAAGGCTTTGATCCAATTGGGGTAAAAACCGGTGGTAGCCGGGCCGCCGATTTTAAAGGGGTTAGTGTTTCGGGCTTTTTGCGCGCCTCGGGCAGAATATAAATAAAGGGTTAGGTAGTTGGGATTTTTTCCGTAATGCCAGCCTCCAAAAAGATCAGGCTCGTTATAAACTTCGTAGTATACACTATATATATCTAGGTTATTCTTCCCGCTGTAATGCTCAACCGTTGCTGTTACTAATCTTTCCCATAAATTCCAATCTTTAGGAGGCGAAGTAATTTGGCCATCAGTAGACCAGGAGGAGGGGATATAGGAAAGGGAAAACATTGGTTTGGCGCCAGTGGCTAAAATACTTTTGACGATAACATCCAGCTGAGAAAAATCAAAAGTGTTGTCGGATCTAACTACATTGAAATAATCGTAAAGATGGTCAATTCTGATTATTTTTGGAGACAAGGCCCTGACCTGATTAATTACCGGGCCAATCATGTCTTTGGGTTCTTCACCGCCTTGAGCAAAGTTTTGCCAAAGATTGGAATTAATCTCGGCCTGAGGAGAAGAAGCGTCAACAACAATGTAGGCGGGTTTTCCCGAAGCGCCCTTTCGCCAGTCGTAGATCCCCTTTAAAGTGGCCAGAAATACCGGAAGAAGTAAAGAAAGAATTAAAAACTTAGTTATTTTCTGTGAACGACTATTCATCTTTTGTCATTACGCTCTGGTGTTCTGATTGCCTCTTGACAGACTATTTCAAATAGTCTTAAATTAACCTATTAAATTTAACTGATAATTCGCTTCTTGACAAGGGTGAGTTGCTGGAATATAAATAGAATAGTGTTTAGAAAGTTAAAAACCTGGTTTAAACTTCGGTTTTCTTCCCAAAAGGGAGCGATTCAACTTCCGATTATCATTGGTCTGCTTATTATCGGTATTGCTCTCCCCGCCGCTGTTGCCTTGGTCCAAAAAACCCAAGAAACCCGCCGCGGCGCGGTTAATCAGTGCGAGGCCCAATGTAGAACAGCGTGTTATTCAGGCGAAGTTTCGATAACAGGCGACTGTAGCCCTTATGGTAATGTTTGTTGTGCAACACCTACGCCGCGTGGCCAAGCAACCTCCACGCCGACACCGATACCATGTTCAGCCCAATGTAGAACAGCGTGTTATTCAGGCGAAGTTTCGATAACAGGCGACTGTA
>CBDUUX010000049.1:0-4876 GCA_965370515.1 uncultured bacterium | reverse complement strand
GGCCTTAACCAAAAGTAAAAACAAGGCCTCTTTGATCACCTCTCTGTTTCTGTTTATCTTTTTTTCCTACGGCCATTTGAGCAAATCACTTAACGACAAGCTTTTTATTCAATTGCCAAAAAATATTATTCTTGGGCCGGACAAAATTCTCCTTCCGGTCATCTTAGGGTTATTTCTTTTCCTTACTTTTAAAATCTTAAAATCAGCAAAAACACCAACCAAAATAATCTCTTTTCTTAATGTCTCTTTGTTAATTTTTATTAGCTACTTGAGCATTTTTATTATTAAAGCCGAGTACCAAAAAAAACATGATCCTTTATCCTTATTAGAACAGCCCCAAAACAACGAACAGGCTGTTTCTCAAAATACCCCGGACATCTACTATATTATTCTTGACGGCTATGCCCGAAAAGACATTCTCCAGGAAATTTATGATTATAATAATTCCGAATTTATAGACGCTTTAGAAAAAATGGGTTTTTATGTAGCCGACTTGGCCCGAAGTAATTATATCCATACTTATTTATCGCTGCCCTCAACTTTAAACATGAGATACCTGGATGAACTTCCGGAAAAATACGGTCCAAGCCCCAGAAGCGGATCTGTTGCCAAGCAACTAGCAGCTGAAAATGAGGTTTCCAAAAAGCTTAAGGGTTACGGCTATACAATAATTAATTTTGCTTCAACCTGGGAAGGAACAGACGAAAGATACAAGGCCGACATTACTTATAAAGGAGATGAGTATTTCAAAATCATGGGGAAAAATATTCCTCTTGACGAAACAAATATAGTATTTTTACAAACTACCCTGCTCTCACTCTTAATTAAAGAAGTTTGGAGCGATACTCTACGAGCCAGAACCTTGGCTACCTTGCAAAAACTTCCCACCATTCCCTATCAGCAAGGAAAAAAGTTTACGGTTGCCCACATCATAGCTCCCCATCCTCCCTATGTTTTTACGGCCGAAGGTGACCCAGTACCCAGAGCAGAATTTGAAATGGCTGATGAGGGAATTGACAAAAGGCCAAAATATTTGGGTCAGTTAATTTTTATCTCCGACCAAATCATCCCGGTATTGGAAAGAATCATTCAAAATTCCCCCCGTCCTCCGATTATCATTTTGCAATCAGACCATGGCCCAGGATCAATATTTGGGAAGCGAGAAAACTGGTTGGAAAACTATTCTGAAAAAGGAGTAAGAGAAAGAAGTAGTATTTTATATGCTGTTTATTTTCCAAACCAAGATTATAATAAATTTTACAGCACAATTACCCCGGTAAATACTTTTAGAATATTATTCAATAATTATTTTGGCGAAAATCTTGAACTACTTCCGGACAAAACTTTTTATACCAATTATGAGGCAATCTATGATTTTAAGGATGTAACGGATATTAAGTAAAGTTAACGGCAGTCTGGCTTCGTCAGGGGACAATTTTCGAACTTTTGGAGCTAGTATTCTTTAATTTTCATGGGGATAATGCCATCAACCTTAAACCCGCATTGTTCGTAAAACGACACCAGATCTTTGTCACAACCAACTCTAACATCTAAAGCACCAACCTTTCTTAACTTCTTGATTGTTTCTTTCACAAGCACTTGTCCCAATCCCTTTCCTCGGTAGCTGCTTTTAACTGCCACTTTTTGGACATATCCTTTTCTGCCATCAAAAGCACCCAGAGCCGTTCCGACGATCCAATCATCATCCACAGCAAGGGTACTTAATCCAGGATTTTTTTCTAAAAACAACTCCCTTCTCTTTTATTCATCACGTTTTGAAACCTTGTACTCTTTTTTCCAAAACTCAGCAACTAAAAAATAGTCTTCTTTAACAAATGAGCGTAGTTGAATCATGCTTATTCTTAATTATACCAAAGTAGTATATATAGTTCGCCGGATGCTTTGCCCGCCAAAATGCGCTCTGTAAGAGCGTGAACAAATAGAACCTAAAGGCGAAAAGCAAGACTGACTAGGAGGGAGACGATTTTCGAACCCCTTAACTATTTCCTGTTTTTAAGCAGTTGGGTTTTTTGGTAAGAAAAAAGCGCGCCCAGGCCAAGGAGTAAAGCTGCCAATCTAACAAAACCTCCGAGTATCGGCAAAGCGCCAAGCAAATAGTAAATGGCTAACCCGGAAGCAAAGCTTAAATAAACATTCATTTTCTGTTTGGACAAAAGCGTTTCTAACTTTTTTCCGAAAAACACTCCGATTACTATTTTACTTAAGTATAAATTAATCAAAAAAAGCGGGCTCAAAATCATTGCCAAGGGCAAACCAATACCGGTAATCGCTAGCATTATAAAAACTGGCAGGGCGATAATTATTAATAAAAATCCATGTCCTAGGTTGGACAACCAATTTTTTTCTAAACTACCGGCAATCTGCTCGCTTGGTTTTTTGAAAAAATAAAGAGCCAGGCTCCCAACCAGTAAGGCGGCCAAATAAGACCAAAGTCTTGCCGCAAACCTGAATTTATCACCTATTACTCTGGCTAATCCTGGTTTGGCTATTTCAGAAGTTACTTTTTTTCGAGTTGGGGAAAGATAGCGGATTTTACCCGACACTATTGCTGTTTCCGATAACTTTACCTCTTTTTCACTACCATAAACTAAGTCACCAGCGACAATTATATTTGGTCCCAATGTCAACTTTTCTGCGCCAACATAAACATCTTTCCCAACCGAACCACTTATATTAACTGATCCTCCTCCACCCATAATTCCCCTCCCAACTTCAGCGCCTATATTCACTGAACCAGCCCCAAATAAAAGCCCACCCCCAACAGTGCTGTCTTTTTCAATATTAACGCTTCCTCCAGCGACAGTGAGACTATCCCCGATAGATGCCCCTTGAATATTGATACTCCCACCGGCAACGCGCACATCATCTTCTATTTCCCCGGTGATCTCGATCACTCCACCAACAATCAGCACATCACCATTTACAATGCCACTTATTTTAATATTCTCTCCACCTACATATAAATCGCCGTTAATTATTCCTTTGATAGTCACATCCCCTGCTGTTACAAACAAATCATCATCTATCACTTCCCCTTCTTTTACCACTACTTGTTCTTCCGAAGAAATAACTTTGGCTTGTACGCTAGGAGTTAAAAATAAAGCGATGCTGAGAAAAAAACTGAAAAATAATATTTGGCATTTCATCTGGTTCCTTATCGCAAGTATAACACAAAAACTCTTTGGGTCAGGCTTTTCTTTGGGGACTCGCTGGATAGGACGATTTTCAATCTTTTAATTTTAAGAGGCTATTTGGTAGCAATCAAACTTATTTCTACTTTTGCTCCAAGAGGAAGTTCTTTTACACAAACAGTTTCTCTAGCAGGATATGGGTCGGAAAAGTAGCCTTTATATACTTCATTAACTTTTCCATAAATGGACATATCTGTCACATATACAGTTGCTTTAACCACATTTTCAAAAGAGGTCCCTGCCTCCTCAAGAATAGCTTGAAGATTTTTCATTATCTGATGAGCCTGCTCTTCAAGAGTTCCCTCGAGCATTTTCCCATCCGGGGTTAAACATATTACGCCCTGAGTGAATACAAAGTTATTGGCAACTATTGCCTGAGAGTGTGGACTCCCTTTTGGGAGCATTGCCTTTGATGTTTCTATTTTTGTTTTCATAAGCTCATTCTACCAACTTAGGCAAAAATTTGTTGACTCACAGGTAATACTCGAACCGTCAAGTTAAAAAGTGTAGAATATACCATTCAATGAAAGGTGAAGTAACTACGATTAAAATTGTTGGGCCGGCGGGGCTGGGAATTAAAACCAGCGGGCTATTACTTTCTAACACTCTTTTGACCCAAGGTTATTTTGTCCACGATTATACCGAATACCCCTCTTTAATCCGCGGCGGGCACAACACCTACCAGCTAACTTTTTCAACTTCCAAAATAAAAGCCCCTTACTTTAAGCTAGATTTACTTTTCTCTTTAAAAGCCGGCCATCACCAACCACATCAAAAAGAACTTAAAGCAGGAGGTTTAATTTTTGGGGATGAAAAAAACTCTAAAGTCGCTTTTTTACCCTTAGAAAAATTAGCCCTAAGGGCTGGGGCTCCAGTTTTTAAAAATACTATTTGTCTAGGAGTAGCTGTTTTTCTTTTGAATTTGGATGTTGCTAAAACCAATCAAACAATAAAAAACTTTTTCAGCAAAAAAGTAAAAGAGAATTTAAAAGCTTTTAAACTAGGATATGATTATGCGGCTAAAAACTACTCCTCGTTTAAATTAAAAGTAAACAAACCAAAAAATAAAAAAAAGCTCACTTTTAATGACGGCAACCAAGCCTTCGGCTGGGGCTTTTTGAAAGGCAAGGGAGATTTTTACGCCGCCTACCCGATGACCCCTTCTACCGGCACTCTCCATTTTTTAGCCGCTAAAGCGAAGGAATATAAGATTAATGTTCGCCACGCTGAAGATGAAATCAGTGTGGCCAATATGGCGACAGGCGCTGCTTTTACCGGCGCGCGCTCAGCTGTGGGTACTTCCGGCGGAGGGTTTGCCTTAATGACCGAGTGTATTTCTTTTTGCGGTATTGCCGAAATTGGAGTGGTTTATTACTTGGTCCAACGGGTCGGACCGGCTACAGGGATGCCCACCTGGACTGCCCAGGGAGATTTACTTTTCTGTGTTTTTTCCGGACATGGAGAATTTCCTAAGATAGTATTAGCTCCCGGAGACCAAGAAGAAAGTTTTGAATTTGGCTGGAGGGCTTTAAATCTAGCAGAAAACTTGCAAACGCCAGTGATCGTTATTTCCGATAAATTTTTGGGCGAGTCAAGTAAAACCACTCCTGATTTTAATCAAGAAAAGCCAGCTATTGACCGAGGCAAACTTTTGGATAAAAAAG
>CBDUUX010000048.1:0-4920 GCA_965370515.1 uncultured bacterium | reverse complement strand
AGTTTGATACATTGTTAACGGGTGATTTGGGGGGTTTGCAAGGCCAAACTTTAGTTTGGCAGGATTGGTTAGTTCCGGTGGAAGTTTTAAAAGCGCCCCATCATGGTTCTCGTTTGGATAATCCTGATGAACTTTATGGTAAAACTAAATCTCAATTAGTGGTTATTTCCGTGGGGAAAAACACTTTTGGCCATCCCAGCGGGGAGTTAATAGAAAAATTATTTGATTTGGGGATTAAAGTGAAACGGACAGACGAGGATGGGGAAGTAGAGATTGTTTCCGATGGTCAAAGTTGGTGGATTGATTAGTTTTTATGTTATATTTAAGTATGGTTCACCTTTGGGATTATGATTTAAAAGAAGTTGAAAAAAGCAAGAGCGAACGGGCAAAAATCTTTCTTTTGGAGCGAAAAATTAATTATGGCCCGGGAGAAGAAAAAATTAGCCTAGGGAAGGTAAAAAAATATTGGTCCAAGTTAAATATTTTTAAGCCGCAGAGGCGCTTGCTGGAACTTTTAATATGGGGAAAATATCAATCCTCAGCCCAGAACAAAAAACGATTTTGGCGGGACTGAGAGAAAGTAAATTTATTAAAGACGGTTTTTACTTAACCGGAGGAACTGCCTTGGCTGAATATTATCTTCAACATCGTCTTTCTGAAGATTTAGATTTCTTTTCGGACGAAAAGTTTGATAATCAAACTATCTTGGCAATAATGGAGGGCTTGGCTAAAAAACAGAACTTTACTTTTACTTCCCGTCTTTCCGGGCCTGTTTATAGTTTTATGGTTGAGTTTCCTGATAAAAAGAAAACTAAGCTTGATTTCGGCTTTTATCCTTACAAAAGGCTTAGAAAAAGTGAAATAGAAATGGGGTTGCAAATTGATAGCTTATTAGACATTGCGGTTAATAAGCTGATGGTAGTTATCCAAAGAGAAAATGTTAAGGATTTCATTGATTTGTATTATTTGCTTAAAAAATTCACCCTTTGGGATTTACTTGAGGGGGTCCGAATTAAATTCAGACAAAAACCAGAACTGTTCTTGTTGGCTACTGATTTTCTTAAAATTGAAGAATTTGATTTTTTGCCTAAGATGGTTAAGCCTCTGGATATAGAAAAATTAAAAAAGTATTATCGTAAATTAGCTAAGAAAGTAGGTGAGAAGGGGGTGGTTAGGTGAAAGGCTTTTTAGATTTTATCAGGAAGCAGGGAGTAGTTGGTTTGGCAGTTGGCTTTATTTTAGGAGGTTCGGTTAAGGGAGTAGTTTCTGCCTTAGTAAAAGACATTGTTAATCCTATTTTAGGACTAGTTTTAGGTTCAACCGAGGGCTTGGCCATGGCTAGTTTGAAGTTGGGTTCAGTTGAACTGATGTGGGGCCATTTTTTAAGCACAGTGATTGA
This sequence comes from uncultured bacterium, assembly GCA_965370515.1. Lineage (GTDB taxonomy): Bacteria > Patescibacteriota > Microgenomatia > UBA12405 > BS750m-G30 > BS750m-G30. The sequence continues at coordinate 3,521 of CBDUUX010000048.1, read as the reverse complement.
CTTTTTAGTGATTGCGGTAGTGGTTTACTACGGGGTTAAGGGATTGGGATTGGACAAACTAGACAAGAAGAAATAGAGAAGGTTTGCAAAGTCTTGCTTGCCCTTGATACAATATTTAGCTGTTTTAGATTTAAAAGCAGCTAGGTAAGCGCCCGTAGCTCAGCTTGGTAGAGCACCTGCCTTTTAAGCAGTGGGTCGGGGGTTCGAATCCCTCCGGGCGCACATTTTATTTGCTATTTTCTCCTTTGTATGAATAAGTTAAGATACATTTGCGAAGTTGGTTAAGTGGGCCAAAGCTACTCGGGCTCTGGATTTTAAAAAACTTTTAGGTTTTGGTTTAATCAGTAGAAAGGGTAAGGGTAAATCTACTTATTACGTCAGGCTTTGTTAGTGGGTAGCTTATGCTATACTAAAAAAATGAGCAAAAGAGACTTTAAAAAACAAGAAAAAAAGTGGCAGGGGGTTTGGGAAAAAGAAGGCTGGTACAAGGCTGTTGATTTTGATGAAAAAAAGAAGAAAAAATATGTGTTGGTGGAGTTTCCCTATCCTTCCGGGGAGGGATTGCATGTTGGTCATGCTTTTTCGATGACCGGGGCTGATGTATATGCGCGTTTTAACCGGATGAGTGGTTTTAATACGCTTTTCCCCATGGGTTGGGATGCTTTTGGCCTGCCGACGGAAAACTATGCGATTAAAACCGGGATTCAACCGCAATTGGCGACCAAGAATAATACGGATAATTTCAGGCGGCAGATGAAAAAGTTGGCTTTTTCTTTTGATTGGGAGCGGGAAGTCAATACTACTGACCCTGATTATTATGCCTGGACCCAGTGGATTTTCATTCAGCTTTTTAAAAAGGGCTTGGCTTACAAGGAAGAAAAACCGATCAACTGGTGCCCTTCTTGTAAGATTGGTTTGGCTAATGAGGAAGTAATTAACGGGAAGTGTGAGCGCTGCGGGGCAGATGCTTTTAAGAAAAACTTAAGCCAGTGGATTGTAAAGATCACTGATTATGCGGACCGGCTAATTTCAGGGTTGGACAAAACTGCTTTTATCCCCAAGGTCAAGGCAGCCCAAATTAACTGGATTGGAAAGAGCGAGGGAGCAAGAGTGAAATTTAAACTTCAAGGAGCATTTAAAGGGAAGAGTTTGGAGGTTTTTACGACCCGACCCGACACTTTATGGGGAGCAACTTTCATAGTGGTGGCGCCGGAACATTGGTTGGCGCAGAAATTAAAAGGAAGTAACGAAAAAATCAGGAAATATATCAGAACAGCTCAAAAGAAGTCAGATTTAGAAAGAGCAGAGTTGGAAAAAGAAAAAACAGGAGTGTTTTCTGGGGTTTATGCTTTAAACCCAGTCAATAATAAAAAAATTCCTGTTTGGATTTCTGATTTTGTTTTAATTTCTTACGGGACAGGAGCAATTATGGCGGTTCCCGCTCATGATTTTCGGGATCATGCTTTTGCGCAAAAGCATGAACTGCCCATATTGCCGGTAGTTAAGCCTAGAAAGAAGTGGGATTTTAGCAAAGAGCCATATGTGGATATGGACAAGGGAGAAATGATTAATTCTGATTTTATCAACGGTTTGAGGCCCAAAGAGGCCATTGCCAAAACCCTGGCTTTTCTAGTGAAGGAAAAAGCCGGTAAAAAAGCGACAGACTATCACTTAAGAGACTGGATCTTTTCTCGTCAGCATTATTGGGGAGAGCCGATTCCGATGATTAATTGCCGCAAGTGTGGCTGGCAACCGGTTGAAGAAAAAGATTTGCCCATTAAGCTGCCGGAGGTGAAAAAATATGAGCCGACAGATACGGGGGAAAGTCCTTTGGCCAATATTAAAGACTGGGTGGAAACTACTTGTCCCAAGTGTAAGGGCAAGGCCAAGAGAGAAACAGACACCATGCCCAACTGGGCGGGGAGTGATTGGTATTACTTAGCTTATTGTTTCGCCAATAAGCTAAGGGCTAAAAGCTTAAAGCTAAAAGCTAAAAAATTGAAAATTGGAAATTCTCAGAATATCTTTTCTGAAAGTAAAGATATTCTGAGTTATTGGCTGCCAGTGGATATTTATCTGGGCGGGGATGAGCACAATACCCTGCACCTGCTTTACTCAAGGTTCATTTACCAGTTTTTGTGGGATTTAGGATTGATGCCAAAATCCATTCCCGAGCCATATTATTGGCGACTATCGCACGGAGTGATTTTGGGAATGGACGGAAGCCGGATGAGTAAGTCTCACGGTAATGTGGTGGAACCAGACAAGCTTTGGGGAAAATATGGAGTGGATACTTTAAGAACTTATATGATGTTCATGGGTCCTTTTGAGGGAACAATCGCTTGGAATGATAACGCCTTTAAGGGAGTAGTCAGGTTCTTAGACCGTTTTTACTCTTTTATCCTGGAGAGCAAGGGAAAAGGGAACAGGCAAGTTAAATTCGCGCTTAATAGATTGGTTAAAAAAGTAACAACTGATCTTTCTACTTGCCAGTTTAATACCAGTATTGCCGCCCTAATGGAGTTTTTAAACCAAGCAGAAAAAGAAGATTGGCAATTAAGTGGGGAAGAAAAGAAAACTTTAATTAAACTTCTTGCTCCTTTTGCCCCTTATTTAACCGAAGAGCTTTGGGAGGAAGTTGGGGGTAAGGGAAGAGTGCATTGGGCTGCCTGGCCAAAAGTTGAGGATAAATACCTGGCAGAAGAAAGAGTAAACATAATTATTCAGGTAAACGGGAAGTTAAGGGGAACGATAAAGCTTAAAGCTGAAAGCTTAAAGCTGAAAGCTGAAGTGGAAGAACAAGCCAAAAAAGAATTAAAAGTAGCTAAATATTTAAAAGGCAAAAAAATTCTAAGAACTGTTTTTGTTCCCGGTAGGTTGATTAATTTTGTGGTAAAGTAATTTCTTCTTGACATAATTTTAATTTTGTGATATTTTTAAAATTGAAAGTGAGAAAGTAAAATTATGGAAACAATAGCTACTCTAAAAGTAAGTTCTCAAGGCCAGCTGACCATTCCTAAAAGTTGGCGCAGTCTTTTAAATCTTAAGCCCGGTGGCAAGATAGTGGCCAGCTTAATTGATCTGGTTAAAGGAAAGTCTCTTCTTTTAACTACTCAACCCAAAAGCTGGGTTAAAGAAGTAGTTGGAACTGGCGAGGGGCTGTGGGGAAAAAGCGAAAAATATCTTGAGAAGGAAAGAGGCTCTTGGAATAAATAATGAGCCTTAAGAAGTTTGAAAAAGAATTAACAGGAGCCAGAATTGTTGGGGTGGATACGATGGTTTTTATTTATCTTCTGGAGGGAAACAAAGCCTACTTGCCTTTGGTTAGGAAGTTATTTGAGCGGATGGAAAAAGGGAATTTAAAAGTGGTTTCTTCTTGCATTTCTTACCTAGAAACTTTTTCTTCTCCTCTTTTAGATTTAAAGAGACTAGACTTATATCGTCGCTTTTTTATGTCCAGCAACAATTTAATTTTAAAATAGTTTTTTCAGCCCACCGCCCATTGGGCAGCGATGATAAGA